>OMVC01000211.1 GCA_900314375.1 uncultured bacterium | reverse complement strand
GAATTTATTTTTTCAGTATCCTGCCTTTGAGAAAAAATTACCGACCTTTTATAAAAGTCCTGAAAGGTAAATTTCATGCAGAATAATTTTTGATTTACTCACACTTTCCTTCAAATGTCCAATAATCACTTTAACCGTGCAATTTAGTAAAATCGGGGAAATGCAGGCTATAATTGGTCATACAAAAATCTTTTTCCCGGACTTTTGCCGGACAATAAGAGCAAATAAAGTGACATTTCGTCCCATTTGGTAACGCATAAAAAGATTTTTTCCGACCGCCCAAACCTAAACACACACTAAACTTTGCCAAATAATCAATTTAAGAGTTCAAATGAAATGTCCTGTTAAACCATATTCGCCCTCGCAATGACGTAAAAAGATTCCGACCAAATGTCCTGTTAAAAGGTACTCACCCCATCAACATTAAAACGAGAATAACAAAAGTCATTCTCGTTTTAATTCGGAAAAGGTGGGATTTGAACCCACGGTGCAGGTAACCCCACACAACACCTTAGCAGGGTGCCGCCTTAAGCCACTCGGCCACTTTTCCAACAGACGGCTATAATCTTTCGATTACCTATACATCCTATCATAAACTTATTTTTTTGCAAAGTCTTTAAAATTTTTTTATCTACGTTATAATAATAGTAACAAGAAAGGCTTTAATATGATTGAAATGAAAGTTATGGGCATTGCCCTTGATACAAGAACAGGTTCCCCTATAGTAGTTCTACACGATAAAGAAAACAGACGCGCTCTGCCGATTTGGATTGGCTCTGCCGAAGCAAGCTCTATTATCAGAAAAATCGAAAACCTTTCTGTTTCTCGCCCCATGACTCACGATTTGATTATTAGTATAGTTGAAAAAACAGGATATGAAATTTCTAAAGTTGAAATTAATGACGTTGAAAAAGAAACATATTTTGCAACTATATTCCTGAAAAATGAAAATGATGAAATTCTTGAAATCGATTCAAGGCCGTCTGATGCAATAGCTATTGCGATTAGAGTGGATGCTCCGATTTTTGTTAATGCAAAAGTCTTATCAACAGGTTCTGTTTCTACAGATAGTGCAAAAGACGCTCAAGAAGCTGAAGAATTTAAAACATTTATCCAAGATATTAAACCGTCCGATTTTGCTAAACTTATGAAAGATTCGGAACATCACGAAAGTGATCAATAATTGTTAAATTTGTAACAAAAAATTCTTTTTGTGAAATTGTAAAAGTTTTTTTTGTTTTATATACATGTAACAAAATCCGTAAAAACCCCAAGAGAGATTGATTATGATGATGAACAACAAAATCGACGGAATTCAAAGACAGTACATGTTTGCGGTTGAACCTGTGAAATTTTTTGAGGCTCAAAAAAATCCACAGGCACAAAAAAGTTCATTTGATTTTAATTTTATTAGTCAAATGAACTCTAAAGGTTTTAATCCTTTTCACCCAAATGTTCAAACCGAAACAACTGCGAAAAGGCTTGATTTTATGAGTTAAGCCAAGAAATACACATTTCGTCCCAAAACATCGTTGCGAGTTTCAGGTGATAACTCCCCGTTTATTTGCGCTATGCGATTTGCTAAACCGTCAGTATGCGCAATAGGGTTTGTAACACCTTGAGCTACGGCACGAACACCATTATTTCCGCCTTCGCCAACTTGTCTTGCCGGAGTGAATGTGTTTAGGCCTAATAATTTTGTTACATTAATTCCCATAATATTCCCATTATTCCCTGTACATTAATATAAAGTATTTGGGGGATAATAAATTGCCTGTCTTTCTTGAAATATTAAGAAATATTACAATAAAAATATATTATTGCTGTAATCAGGTTTGAAATATTGTTTTTGAACGTTGAAATTCTGTTCAATATATCTTCGTCTGAATTCTTCTTTATTTTCTCTAAATTTTCCCAAGCCGACATTCGGAACTTCATCTGTTAAGAAAAATTTTAATAAATTGATAATTTTATTTGCTAATATTTTTATGTGTGTAAAATGTATTTAAAGATATTTAACAAAAAGTCAATAAAAAGAAATAAAAATGACAAAATTAGTTACAAAAGATATGAATATTATTGAAATTGCACAAAAACACCCTGAAAGTATTGAAATTTTCCACAAATACGGTTTAGGATGTTTGGGTTGTGCAGCTGCAAGATTTGAAAATTTGGAAGCAGGCGCAAAAGTTCACGGATTTGATGTTAATGCTATGGTTAATGATATCAATGCCGCTATTGAAGCTTCTTCTTCAGAATCTTAATAAAAGCTTAATTAAAAAATAAAATTTACAAAGTCGAGAATATTCTCGGCTTTTTTATTTTTGGTTTATAATCAAAAATAGCGAGGAAGAAATGAATAAAGGTTTATTTATAACATTTGAGGGGGCAGACGGCTGCGGAAAAACAACTCAAATGAATTTATTAAAAGACTATCTTATCCAAAACGGATATGAAGTTGTTTTGACAAGAGAACCTGGTGCAAAGGGTTTGGGAGAACAATTAAGAGAGATTTTGTTGAATTATGACGGTGAAGTTGCCGACAGATGTGAATCTTTTTTGTTCCTTGCTGATAGAGCCCAAAATATTGAAACAATTGTAATTCCCTCAATAAAACAGGGGAAAATTGTTCTTTGTGACAGGCATATTGATAGTACCGTCGCATATCAGGGTTATGGCAGAGGGTTGGATTTGGATGAAATAAATTATTTGAATAATATTGCAACAGGCGGAATAAAGCCTGATTTAACTTATGTATTTGATGTCGATGTAGAAACTTCTGCAAAACGTGTGGGGGACGAAAAAGATCGCATGGAGAGTGCCGGAAAAGAATTTTTTAATCGTGTTCGCAACGGATATTTAGAATTAGCCCAAAAAGAGCCTAAAAGAATCAAAGTTATTGATTCTACCCGTTCTATTGAAGAAGTTTTTCAAGATGTTATAAAAGAATTTAGAAAATAAACTTTAAATTATAATCAATGATATTTGTAATGAAGTTTTAACATAAAAAAATACCTTGCAATTTTGCAAGGCATTTTTTATATATTTTTTTGAATTATATTTCAAGATTATCGGATAGAATATCCATTTCTTGAGCAGAAGCATAAGCGCTATGGCATCCGCAATCAGCATAAATAACTTCGCCTGTCATACCTGAAGATAAATCAGATGCAAGGAATAAACCGGCTTTACCAACATCTTCAAGTGCAACGTTTTTATTCAACGGAGAACGTGCAACTGCTGCTTTTAACATTTTTGAAAATCCGCCGATGCCCATAGCGGCTAAAGTCTTAACAGGACCTGCTGATAAGCAGTTTACCCTAACTCCTTTAGCACCTAAATCAACGGCTAAAAATCTCATTGAAGATTCTAATGCTGCTTTAGCAACGCCCATTACGTTATACCCCGGTACTGACAAGATTGAACCCAAGTATGTCATAGCAAATATTGAACCGCCTTCGTTCATAATCGGTTCAGCATATTTGCAAACCGTAACCAATGAATAAGCACTAATGCCTAATGCTAAATCCCAGCCTGCTTTTGAGGTATCAATAAATCTGCCTGTTAAATCTTCTTTGTTTGCAAAAGCAACGGCGTGAATAACGAAATCCAATTTGCCGTAAACTTTTTCACATTCATCAAAAACTTTTTTTACATCTTCTTCTTTAGTTACATCACATTCCATAATGATTTTAGCGCCAAAATCTTCCGCTATCGGGCGAACACGTTTTTCCATAGCTTCATTAGCATAAGTAAAAGCTATTTCACCGCCTGCGTCATGTATCTGTTTTGCAATACCGTATGCAATACCGTGAGTATTAGATACACCAAAAATTAAACCCTTTTTACCTTTCATTAAATCCATTTTTATTTCTCCCTAATATCTTCTTACCGACTCAATATATCAAAAAAAAAATTTTAAATCAAATTTATAATTTATATAGTATAATTTACAAAAAGAGGTATTTATGCAAACCAAAGAAATAATTTCTCATTCGTGGGAAAAAGCTTTAAGGCAAGAATTGAGCACCATATTAAAAGATAAATATAAACAGATAGAAAAACTGCGTCAAACAGGAGAATTAGTTTTGCCTGTTGAAGAAGAAAACAGCGGTATATATAATGCATTAAGTTCGGTTGATTTTGAGAATGTAAAAGTTTTAATTATAGGTCAAGACCCGTATCCTAATATTGAAGATGCTCATGGTTTGGCGTTTTCCAAAAAAACAGGAAAATGTCCTGCAAGCTTAAAAAATATTTTTGCAAAAATAAAAGAAGAAACAGGTATTGAAAATACAAATGCCAATCTTACCCATTGGGCGCAACAGGGTGTTTTATTATTAAACAGAGCTTTAACATTTACAAAAACAGAAACTCTTGCAAAGCGTGTAAAATTTTGGGCACCTGTTGTAGATGGAATTATAGAAAAATTATTAAATCGTAATACTCCGCTTGTTGTTATTTTATGGGGCAATCAGGCAAACGAGATTGAACAGTTTAAGAAAACAAAAGATAATATTTTGGTTCTTCGTTCTTCTCATCCTTCCAATATGGGAAATGCGAAAAATACTCCGATAATGGATGGTAAGATTCCGGCATTTACTCAAGCAAAGCTGTTTAGTAAATGTAATGAATTTTTAAAACAAAACGGACTAAAAGAAATAGACTGGTCGACGCAATTAAAATAGCAAAATTTATTTTGTTTGGATTTTAATATAAAAAAAGGAAGTAGGAAAAATGATTTCAATAAAACACTTTTTACCTCGTTGTGTAGTAGGATATTCAAAACATACACCAAAATCAGGGAAATACCCTGAACTCTATTTCAATAACAGAAAACCGTTGTTTGCTAATGAACCGGCACAGGAATTAAATCTTGCACAAAAAATCAAACTCGGATTTTCTAAATTGAAAAATTATTTTACAAAATAATTTTATTTAACTTCTTTAAAAAATTCATTAGAGATAAGTTGAGAATACTTATCAGTTTGATTGGCCGAAATTAAAATTTTATCATTTCCGTTATCATCTTTTACGACAGAAATAATTCCTGACAATTCGCCAATCGGAAGTTTTTTAATTCTTGCTTTAAAACGTACATAAGGGATTTCCTGACCGTAAGATTTCATTGTCCCTTTTTCTGTTACATGAAAATCTTCTAATGCTGCCGTTTGGTACTTGAATTTAGAAATTGCAGATTTAATTCTTTCTTCGGAATTCGAAGCTTTTATATCCTCTTGAGTTAAAATTGTTTTTTTACCGGAATCCACAACAACCATTTTTTGACCTGATGCTTTGTGTTCGGCTATAACCGCATTATATCCCATAATTCCTGCGGCTTTTTCTATTTCAAATTCTTTATTAACTTTAGAAAAATCGCCAACCTTTTGCGCACGTTCCAAAATAACATCATGTGTCGGATGAAGGAAATTGTCTATTGATTTTTTTATCCAATCTTGACCGCCAAACGCTACGAAACCGACAACAACAACGGTTAAAAATATAGAACGTGTAACATTTTTTAAACAACCCATGCTAAAATCCTCTGTTTCTAATATCATTATAATATGAGCAAAGGGGAAATCAATAATATAAAAAGTTGGGAAGTAAATATTGAAGAAACCACTCCTGCAATGCAGCAATATTTACAGATAAAAAAAGAGCATCCGGGGATTTTATTATGGTATCGAATGGGCGATTTTTATGAAACTTTTTTTGAAGATGCCGTTATAATGTCGAAAGAATTGGAATTAACCCTGACAGGCAGAGATTCGGGTGCAAAAGTAGGCAGAGTTCCTTTAGCGGGTATTCCTGCAAAAGCTGCTGATGCCTATTTACAAAAACTTGTACAAAAAAATTATAAAGTAATAATTTGTGACCAATTGGAAGACCCCAAATTTGCCAAAGGTCTTGTAAAACGCGGAGTTACACGAATTATAACAGCAGGCACTTTAACCGAAAGCAACCTGCTTAACCAAAATTCAAACAATTACATCTGTGCAATATATAAAGATAATAAAAAAGACCTCTACGGCTTTGCTTATACAGATATTTCAACGGGTGAATTTAAAACAACACAAGCATCTTTAAATCTTATTATGGCAGAGCTTGCGAGATTAAACCCGTCTGAAATTGTTGCACCAAGCTTAAAACAAGATATAAAACCGTTCCAAATAGTGCCTGATGAAGTTGTTGATTTGCCCGAAGAAATCACTAAAAAATATAATTGCTCAAAAATTCCGCCATCTGTTTTTGAAGAAAATTTTGCTCAAAACAATTTAAAAACTGTATTTAAAACAACATCATTAGAAAGTTTCGGATATTCAAAATACAAATTAGGGTTTCAGGCAGCAGGCGCGCTGTTAGCTTATATTTGGGAAACTTCAAAAGATAATATGCCTAAATTTGAACGCATTGAAGCTTATGAATTATCCGAATATATGATTTTAGATGCTTCTACAAGAAAAAATCTTGAATTGACAGAAACCTTAAGAGAGAAAAATAAGTATGGTTCTTTATTATGGGCGATTGACCAAACCAAAACAAACATGGGTGCAAGGTTATTAAAAAGCTGGATTTGTCAGCCGTTAAAAAATGTTTCTGATATTATGGCAAGACAAAATTCCGTTTCGGAATTGGTATCAAACAGCGATGTTCGATTCAAATTAACAGACTTATTGAATAAAATATATGATATTCAACGTCTTGCAACAAGGATGAGTAACGGTTCCGCAAGCCCTAAAGATTTTATAAGTCTGAAATTATCTTTATCCGTACTGCCCGAGATTTTAGAGGTTACGCAAAACCTTCAATATGATATGTTTTCAAACATACGGGAATACGGCGAAAGTATATCCGATTATGTACAAATGATTGAAAATACTATCGTTGATGAACCTCCGACTTTATTAAAAGAAGGCGGAATTATTAAACCTGAAGTTAGCGGAGAACTTGATTATTTCAGAGATTTACTATCAGGTGGAGAACAATGGCTTGAGAATTTTGTCGAATCAGAAAAAGAAAAAACCGGCATAAAAAATATGAAAGTCGGATATAATAAAGTTTTTGGGTATTATATCGAAGTTACAAACTCCAATCTGAATATGATTCCGCAAGAATATATAAGAAAACAAACCCTTGTAAATGCCGAAAGATTTATAACAGAAGAACTTAAAAAACACGAAGATGACGTGTTATCGGCAAAATTCAAATCGACGGAATTGGAATATAAATTATTTACTGATTTTAGAGAATATTCAAAAGAATACGTTTCAAATATTAGGGAAATAGCCGATTGTATTGCAAATGCCGATGTTTTGGTTTCTTTAGCTTGTGTTGCGGTTGAAAACAATTATTGCAAACCGCAGATAGACGATTCTAATGACTTTTTGATTAAAAACGGCAGACATGCAGTGTTAGAAAAAGTTTTACCGCTTGGCGAATATGTTCCGAATGATTTGGAATTAAAATCAAACGTAACGGATGATAACTCAACCCAATTTATGATATTAACAGGCCCTAATATGGCAGGAAAATCTACATATATGCGTCAAAATGCTTTGATTGCAATATTAGCTCAAATCGGTTCTTGGGTTCCTGCGGATGATGCTAAAATCGGAGTTTGCGATAAAATCTTTACAAGAGTCGGAGCTAGCGATGATTTGACTTTGGGACAATCAACTTTTATGGTTGAAATGATTGAAACATCTTATATCTTAAATACAGCAACCGAAAGAAGTTTTATTCTGCTTGATGAAATCGGCAGAGGAACAAGCACTTATGACGGTGTGGCTATAGCATGGTCAGTTGCTGAATATATTGCAACAAAAATTAAAGCAAGATGTATTTTTGCAACTCACTATCACGAATTGAATGTCATGACAAAAACTTATCCGCAAATAAAAAATTACAGAATAACTATTTCTGAACAAGACGGAGAAATAGAATTTTTAAGAAAAATTGTTCAAGGGGGAGCAAGCAAGAGTTACGGTATTCAAGTTGCCAAAATGGCAGGTTTGCCGCAGGGTGTTATTAAACGTTCTCAAGAATTAATGTTAAAAATGCAAAAAGATTTTTCAAATAATCTTGCAACTCGTAAAAAAATGAGTAATAATGAAGATGGAGTTCCGCAGCTTTCTTTATTCGGCATGTAAAGAAATGTTGCAAATTTAGCAAAATTTTTGGTTCAAGTGTTTTATAAATGACATCAAGGAGTGTGTTGTATGAAAGTAGCATTATATCCAAATGTAAGTTTTAGAGCAAATTTAATTGATGAAGCAAAAAAAAGTTCAAATCCGTCAGGAACAATTCAAGTTCCTATTGGTGCACCATTAAATAACAGACATGTAAGTCAGGAAGAAATGGATAAAAATTTAGCAGAGTTTAACCAAGCTCTAAAAGACGGCCAAAAGGTAGAAACAGTTATCACAAGCAAACATTGGAATAAGGAATACATGCCGGGGATGGATGCGGTTCATGCAAAAATGCCGGGAGTTTATGATGGATTAGAATACACTATTTATTCAAACGGAAAAGTCGTAACAGAAACAGGTTGGGGACAGCCAAAAGTTGAACGCGAATCTGACGAAAAATTAGCAAAATATGTTGAACAAATGAAAAACGGCACAATTACAGATGCTGCAACATTCTCTAAAGAAGATAATTCCGCAAAAACCGCAGAATTTAAAGAAGCTTTAAAAAGCCGTAAATGGAAGAAAACGTACTTCCCTGAAAGTGATGTAATTTGGATAGAACAAAAACGCGTAAAAGAC
The DNA here is from genome assembly GCA_900314375.1 of uncultured bacterium. Lineage (GTDB taxonomy): Bacteria > Cyanobacteriota > Vampirovibrionia > Gastranaerophilales > Gastranaerophilaceae > Zag111. The sequence continues at coordinate 20,522 of OMVC01000211.1, read as the reverse complement.
GGGGCTGCATATTGTCTGGAAAAAGACGGAACGGTTAGAAAGACATCTCCAAATGAAGGAAAAGCCGAAGTTATAATTGAAGCCAACAAAGACATGTCAAAAACATTTAATGACATAAAAGCTGATGAAACAAAACCCAAAAAATCATTTGGTTATAAAATAAGGGATGCTATTGGCGATACTTGGAAATTTTTCTCTGCAACAGGAACAATGACAGTAGCAACAGCTAAAGGTATTGTATACGGTGCAGGTGCAGGAATTGGGGTTGTTGCCGGAGCTGCATTATTGAAACTTCTTACTCACCCGAAAAATTATAAAGAAATATTCAAACATCCGCTCAATGCTGCAGGTAAAACAGGTAAAATTTTAGCAGGAACTGCTGCTGCAATATTGCTTGTATCAAATATCATTGCAGGAAAACTTCAAGCAAACGAAAACACTGCAGTTATTGAACATAAAATGAATACAGACCACAGATACGACTAGGTTACAGATTTTGTGCATGAATAAATAATTCTGCAACTTTACGGTTGTATTCTCGGCCGTCATCTTTTGCAAACAGGTTTTCCCAATGACTTTGCGGAGTTCCGTCTGTTGAATAAGACGGATTACACATCATTAAGTGGTGTGTATTCGTGTCATATCTTAATGGAAAAATATCTTCCATTTGCATAAAACTCGGCAATTTGTCGCTTGGGTATTCATAAGCAAACAGCGCATTATTTATTCTGTTCAGCCTTGCTTCATAACTCCTTCCGCCCGTATCGTTGTCATTTGACACTTCAATTCCGGGAGTGTAGTGATTTTCATATTTCAAACTTTGCGACCAATGTTTTACTTCATCATAATTGTCAGGTTCAATAAACGCAGTACCGGAAGTTAATCCTAAATTTTGATATCGTTTGAAATCTCCCGTACTTTTTTCGCCGATAAAACTTAATGTCGTTTTACCGCTTCGCACTCGGATTTCATGTATTATATATTGCATCTGTTCATAAGTCGGCAATGCCCCAACACCTGTATAATTTGCCATATCATATCCGCCGATATGTTTTGCGGAATCAATAAATATTGCTTCAAAACCGGTATCTATAAGTTTGGTATGCTCTTTTACAAAAAGTTCTACATGCTCTGTATTATTCCAATCAAAAGTAATATCGCTGCCATCAGGCTGAACAACTTTGATTTGATCGGCAGAAATAACCGTTCTAAATCCTGTTTTTAATCCGTGAAAATGTGCTAAATCATTAAATGCGCAAAATTGTTCTTCTGGAGAAATTTTATCAATAATTTCAAAATCAATAATATTTTTACTGTAACCGCCGTTTAATTTTATCCCGTAGATAGAATTTTCTTCGTGCGGAAGTTTATTTAGTCCGTCACCATAAATATTTGGAAAAATTTGCGACAAAATAATACAATTTGCCCAACTTTTAGCAGATGGCGGAATTGCAGGTAAAAGTTTTATGGTACTTAGAATACCATTTTTTGTAATATTCCTGTCCATTTGCGCTATTGCACGATTATTTATTTCGATATAATTTGCACGAACGCCCCACTTATCGCCGTAATCAGGCGTTTCTATAACATCAGGAAATGTTTTATAAAACCTGTTACATTGACAAATTGTCATAAGCGATTCTACCGCTTGTTTTACGGTTCTTGTCAAAAGCTCTGACGGTACAATATTTGCAAGCCATTTCTTATCTCCAGATAAATGTTGCTTGTTTAAACTCCACGCGTCTTTTTCTAATTCTGTTTCGTAACCCAGAGATTTTAGTAATTTATTTACATAATTCATACCTCAAAATATAAATTATGAAAAAATTATTTAATTCCCCAAAAGTTTTAATCTATATAATATATTTTTGCAAAATGAGTTTTTTAAGCGCATTTGCATAAATTGCCTGTGGTTCAATTTGCAAAAGCTTTTCTAAATAAACTAAAGCTTTGTGGTAATCGCCCAATTTTTTATAGGCCGCTGCCAACGCATACAAAGCATCTACAAACTGATTATCATACTCAATTGCTTTTTCCAAATCGGATATTGCCTTTTGGATATCGGGATTTTCAATGTCTTTTCTTGAGAGGGTAATTTTTGCCCGATTGTAGTATGCATCAATCATTTTTTCATCTAATTGTATAGATTTTGTATAATCAAGCATTGCTTCATCGTATTCACCCAGAGCGTGATATGCCGCTCCGCGATAAAAATACGGAATTGCCCAATCTTTTTTCAATTCCAAAGATTTGTTGATATTATCTATTGCACTTTGATACCGCCCGTCGCGAAAATCAAAAATACCGTTATCCAAAAAATATTTGTAATCTTCTGCCATAAATATATTATACACTATATTTCAATAAGTTTAAAGTCTATGTAATTTTATTGAAAATAATGTATAATTTACTTATGTTTTATTTTGAAAAAGTTAAAGAAAAAAGAATTTTAAAATCAGATTTAATTACGCATGCACAATGTTTTTTTACCACTCGCGAGACTTTTATAAAATCTGCTGACGAAAAAAACGCCACAGAAATAGAAGAAAATAAAAAAATACTATGTAATTATTTGAATATTGCGTACAAAAATTTAATAAATCCAACTCAAACACACAGTGCAAATATTAGAATTGCCAAAGAAAATCAAAATGATTACCCTGATACTGATGCACTTATACTTACAAATAAAAATCAGGCAGTGTTTTTGAATTTTGCAGATTGCACCCCGTTGATATTTTATGATGAAAAACAAAATATCGGTGCTGTAGCCCATGCCGGTTGGCGTGGAACTGCGGCAAAAATCGGAGTATTGACTGCCGAAAAAATGATAAATGAATTCAATTCAAAACCGAAGAATATAAAAGTTATAATTGGGCCTGCTATTTCTTTATGCTGTTACAATGTGGGAGAAGATGTTTTCTATAAGCTCCGCAATACGGTAAATAACTTTGAAAATCTTTATGAAATAAGAACAGGAAACATATATGTAGATTTAAAAAATATCAATAAAACTCAACTAACCGAATTCGGGATAGAAAAAATTGATGTTTGCCCTTATTGTACATGTTGTAATAATGATTTATTCTTTTCTTACAGAAAAGAAAATGGCACAACAAACAGACACAGTGCGGTTTTAAAACTGGTATAATGTGTTAAGTTTCGTAAAATTATTACTATAAATATAGCAAAAAATTTGTGTAGATGATATTTAATATATAAAAAGGTTTATTATGAAAAAATTATTTTTATCTGTATTATGTTTGGTATTAACAACATTAACCGCAAATGCGGGGTATGTAAAATATGTAGCAGGCAGACCTGTAACAACATTTGGTACGGTAAGAAGTTATACTCCAATAGGAGCAACAAATTATGCATATCCGTCAAGATTTAATGTTCCGTCAAGAGTTGTAATGCCTGCCCGTCCGGCATTACCGGCATTGCCTGCAAGACCATACGGATATTATAATAATTACAGAGCGCCTATCGGCTATTATGGCGGATACAGATATCCTGCTGCGACAGTTGTTAATTTAGGGACTCCGACACAAACAGAAGTAATTACTACCACTACACCATCAAGATTAAACAGCTCAACCGGAGCTTCAATCCCTACAAAAACACATACGATAAACGGTGTTACTTATTATAACTAAATTTTTACTACTTTAACTTTAACCGTTTTTACATTGACGCGTTCAGGAATTTTTCGAGCTTCAATTTGTATCAGACGTAAGTCTTTACCTAAAACGTTTGGACCTCTCTGACCGTTAACATCAATAATTCCTGTAATGTCGTTATTTCTTATTTGTGGTTTTAAACATATAGCTTCGCCGTTATCTAATATTGCGCAAGCTCCTTCAAATATTGGCTTATATGGTAAATTAGCTACTGTTTTATAATGTTTTGCAAAACATGAATCATTTGAATTGCCGCAACTTTTATAAACACCGACAAAATCATCCAAAAATTTGCCTGAAGTTTTTGAATAATCTGAAATATCTATTGGTGAATACATTGGAGAATTAACATTTTCTTCAATAGCAGCATAAGTTTCTATTGCGTTGGATATTCTTTGATTTATTGTTTGATAAGCTATATTAAAAAGTTTTTGCTGATATTTTCCCATCATAAATACAACAAAAAATGATACCGCCAGAGTTGAAATGAGAAATATTACGCAATTTTCAATTGTTGTTGTTGCTTTTCTCTTTTTAAAACCCATTACCTAAACCCTCATTTGATTAATATTATATTATATATATTCATATTGCGCAAAATATTAATATTATAAAATTTCATATAAATAGAGGATTAAAAATAAATTTTCACGAAATAGAATATAAATAAGGGTCTGTAGAAATATTTGGGAGGTTTTGGATGTACGATTTTTTTGAAGAAGAAGAACTATATTCTCCGGCAAATGATGAAATGTCTGATTCTATTACTCAAAATTGGACGCAGCAAGCAATTGAGTGTTATTATATCAATTCAAATTGCAAGCGTTGTTCGCTTTCGCGGGGGCATTATTCTTTTATTTGTCAGATGCCAAAAGTTATTAACTCATTATTGGAAACAGTAGGACCTCCGCAGCAAGAAAAACGCACTGCATAATAAAACTCAATAACACAAAATTAAATAGGGGTGCTTTTGTATAAAAAAGCGCCCCTATACGATTTTTTAATTAAATATATTATGTATCAATGTTGGTTGCATAAACCGCGTTGGATTGAATAAAATCTCTGCGCGGTTCAACTCTGTCACCCATTAATACATCAAATAATTGGTCGCAAATCATTGCATCTTCAATATTAACCTTCAACAATGTTCTTGTAGCAGGGTCCATTGTTGTTTCCCAAAGTTGTTGAGGCATCATTTCGCCTAAACCTTTGAAACGCTGGATTTGCAAACCTTTTTGCCCCCTGTCATCAATTGTTTTTTGCAATTTTTCAAACGAATTGATTTCAATTTTTTCGGTATCTGTTTCTAAAATCAAACCGTCTGTTTCTTCAATCAAGAAATCACGAATTAACGGATAAGATTCTTTTAATCTCTTGTATTCAGAACTCTTGATGATATTTTGCTGCAATACAACGTGTTCTTCGTCATTTAGATGTAAAACAAATGAATATTTAGAGTTTTCTGCATTATATTTTACTTCAACCTTATAATTTTCAGCTTCCGCAATATTGTAATTCTTTGCGTGGTCTATCAAATAGTGATTTAAGTATTCACAATGCTCATTCATTTTGCTTTGCGAATCAAAATCGGCAAGTTCTATATTTGAACGTACTAAACCTCTTAAAAATACCGCAGGATACAAGTTCAAAATAGGGTTGTTGTATGAACGATAGAATTCTGTCATATTTTTAATCAAACCTAATAACTCATCGCCTGATTTAGCATTTTTCTTTGATTTATCGGATAATGTTAAATTCTTAATACCGCGTTCTTTAAGCATTTTATCCAAGACGTGTTCATTGAATAAATATTCCGAAGTTTTACCTTGAGTAACTTTGAATAAAGGCGGTTGAGCAATATAAACATAACCGTTTTCAATCAAAGGTCTTGCATACCTAAAGAAGAAGGTCAACATCAATGTTCTGATGTGTGCACCGTCAACATCAGCATCCGTCATTATGATAATTTTATGATAACGAAGTTTATCAATTTCAACTTCGTCTTGGTTTCGGCTGATTTTTATACCGAATGCCTGAACCATTGATTGAATTTCATTATTAGCATAAATTCTGTCCAATCTTGCTTTTTCGACGTTAAGGATTTTACCTCTCAACGGTAAAATAGCTTGGAACATTCTGTTTCTGCCCTGTTTAGCAGAACCGCCTGCGGAATCACCCTCAACAAGGAAGATTTCACATTGAGAAGGATCTCTGTTTGAACAGTCAGCCAATTTACCCGGCAGAGTAGAGTTTTCCAAAACAGTCTTACGTCTTGTCAATTCTCTTGCTTTTCTTGCGGCTTCTCTTGCTCGTTGAGCTTGTAATGTTTTTTCTAAAATTGCTTTTGCCATTTTCGGATTGAATTCAAGCCATTCTTGCAATTTATCTCTTACTGCATCTTGAACCGCACCTAACGCTTCAATAGAACCTAATTTTTCTTTTGTTTGTCCTTCAAATTCAGGGTTAGGAATTTTAACCGACACAATCGCAGTCAAACCTTCTCTAACGTCATCACCCGATAGGTTTTGGTCTGAATCTTTCAGGATTTTATTTTTTCTTGCATAGTCATTTAATACACGAGTAATAGCGTTTCTGAACCCTGTCAAGTGAGTTCCGCCGAAGTGTGTGTTGATATTATTTGCAAAAGATAAAATGTTTTCTTGGTATGAATCGGTATATTGCATAGCAACTTCAACCTGAATTTCACCGACAATTTTATCTATATAAATCGGTTTGTCATGTAAGACGGTTTTATTTTTATTTAAAAATTCAACATAACTTCCGATACCGCCTTCATAGTGGAAAATTTCGGCTTCTTCCATTCCGGGATGCTTGAATATAATTTTCAAACCTTTATTTAAGAAAGCCATTTCTCTTAAACGTGTGCCGATAACTTCCGAATCGATTTCAGTAGTTTCGGTAAATATTTCAGGGTCAGGCCAAAAGGTTGTTTTTGTACCTGTTTTATCAGTTGCTTCGCCTTTTTCAACTGGAGCCATAGGTTCTCCGCGCATATATTCCTGACGCCATACATAACCTTGACGCGAAACTTCTACAATGTATTTTTCAGATAATGCGTTTACAACAGAAGCGCCAACGCCGTGCAAACCGCCTGATACTTTATATCCGCCATCACCGAATTTTCCGCCTGCGTGAAGTACTGTATGAACAATTTCTAAAGCGGATTTTCCCGTTCCTTCTTTTATATCAACAGGTATACCACGTCCGTTATCTTCAACGGTTACACTGTTATCTTTATTTATAGTCACATAAATATCGGTACAAAAACCTGCCAAAGATTCATCGATAGAGTTATCTACAATTTCATATATGCAATGGTGCAAACCTCTTTGAGAAGTTGAACCGATATACATCCCCGGTCTTACACGAACTGCTTCCAAACCTTCCAAAACACGAATATTTCCTGCACCATAATCTTCGGAGGTATGTGTTTCAAGTTCTTCATGCACTCCGCCCGAAGGGTCTACAAATTCTTCGTTTATTTGTTTTCTTAATTCGTCTTGAGCAATATTTTCTGCGGCAACTTCTAATGCCTCTACCGCGTTATCCGTATTAGTCAAATTTTCTGACATGTATTTCTCCCCTAATCATAACTTCTTTTCTTATATAATAGCATAAACACAACCATTTTGACAAAAATCTTTACCATTAGTAAAGATTTTCACAGAAATTAAGTTCTTGCTATATATTTTTTCGTATACTAAAATAAAAGTATATATTTAATTTTAAAAAATTAGCGAGGAAGATATGCCGCAACATAAAGTAAAAGTTTGTATGGGAAGTTCATGTTTTGCAAGAGGCAACATGAACAACCTTGAATATATAGAAAACTACATAAAAGAAAATAACTTGGATACTGAAATAGATTTAGTCGGTGCACATTGTCAAAACAATTGCGAAAACGGTCCGCATATTTTTGTTGATGATAAATCTTATGACGAAGTTGATGAAGAAAAATTGAAAGAAATTCTGGCATCAATAAAAGATTAAAGACATATCTGGGTTTTGAAAAAGGAGTTCAAGAAATATTATGGTTACACAAGCACAGCATCCTGTATATACATTGACAAATGAATGTAAAGACTGTTATAAATGCGTCAGACATTGCCCCGTAAAAGCAATCAAAATAGAAAATGACCACGCATCGGTTATTGCAGAAAAATGTATTTCATGCGGAACTTGTGTTCAAGTGTGTCCGACAAACGCAAAATGTGTAAGAACTGATTTAGAAAAAGTAAAAAATCTTTTTATAGCAAAAAAAGATGTTTATGTATCTTTAGCACCATCCTGGCGTTCTGTTTTTGAAAACTCCGCAAAAAAAATGATTGCCGTTTTAAAAAGATTAGGTTTCAAAGAAGTATCAGAAACCGCATTAGGTGCTCAGGAAGTTTCTATACATGATGCGGAAGTTTTGAACAATATGGAAAAAGGGTTGCTGATTTCAAGTGCTTGTCCTGTAATTGTTGATTATATAAGGATTTACAAACCAGAATTTGCAAAATATATAACTCCTGTCGGTTCTCCTGCCAAAACACATGCCAGAATGTTGAAGGATAAATACGGGGAAGATATAGCAGTAGTATTTATCGGACCATGTATCGGCAAAAAAAATGAAGCGGATGAAGATGACGGATTAATAGATGTTTCCATAACATTTGAAGAATTAAAATTTTGGATAGCAGATGAAATCGGTGATATTTCCGAAATAAAAAAAGAAAATGATTATGAATTTGTTCCGTATAGTGCTCATGAAGGGACATTATATCCGATAAACGGCGGAATGAATGAAACAATTAAAAAAGTCGGAATAAAACCAAACGTCCAGCTTATGGAAGTTTGTACAATTCCCGCATTTGAAAAAGCTTTAGACAATCTTGAGCCGGACAAATTGGAAGTTCCTGTGTTTGTTGAAGCATTAGCTTGCGAGTCCGGTTGTATAACAGGACCTTGTATTGCATCAAATAAAGCAAGCATAAGTTCAATCAGCGATGTTATGTACAAAGTTAAATCAAGAGATGAAATTCCGCAAAAGGCTCAAACTGTTGTAGAATGTGAATATTCCCCAAAAGCAGTAGCTAAAACGGAATATTCCTTGGAAGAAATTCAACAAGCACTGAAAAAAATCGGTAAACATTCACAAGATGACGAACTAAATTGCGGCGGCTGCGGATATTCTTCCTGCAGAGAGCTTGCTGTGGCATTATTAGACGGGGTTGCGGAAACTTCAATGTGTGTTTCATATATGCGAAAAATTGCAATGCGTAAAGCGGCGGCAATGCTTCGTTGTATGCCGTCAGCTATTGTTATGGTAGATAATAATATGAAGATTTTGGAAGCTAATGACAGTTTTATGAAGATGTTTACAGGTGAGATGTATGAAATTTTTAAATCAAGACCTGACGGGTTATTGGGAGCTTCTATTGACAGAATTGTAGATTTTGCTGATATTTTTTCTACAATATTAAAAACGGGGAAAGATTTGCATAAAGAGCATTATGCGGTTAAGGACAAATTGTATGATATAAACGCATTCACTATTGAAGAAAACGAAATAGTGGGTGCGGTTATAACAGATGTTACTCAAACAGAAACAACAAGAGAAAAAATTTCGGAAAAAGCTCGCGAAGTTATTTCCAAAAACATCTCAATCGTTCAGGAAATTGCCTGCCTTTTGGGTGAGCACATGGTCGAAACTGAAACGCTGTTAAATTCAATAGCGAACGATTATGATGAAAGAAAGGACAATGATAATGGTTGAAAAGTTTAATGGTTAAGTAGTTTAATGGTTTATATCAGTCCTTTGGACAATTCAGTAAAAGAAAAAACGCGCGAAGCGCCAAAATAACCTTCAACTATTCAACCTTTCAACCTTTCAACAACTAAAAGCCATGTTTATTGATATTGATTGCCACCAAATAAAAAAATATAACCAAAATGCATTCGGAGATTATTTCGTATCAAAAAGATACCCCGATGAAGCAAAACTTATTGCGGTTTTATCAGACGGATTGGGTTCAGGTATAAAAGCGAACATTTTGTCTTGTATGACTGCGACAATGCTGTTAAAATTTGTTGAAGGCGACCAAATTCCTATTAAAGATGCGGCAGAAATTGTAATGAATTCTCTGCCTGTTTGCCAAGTTAGAAAAATAAGTTATTCAACTTTTTCAATAATTGATGTCAACGACGAAGGGCACGCAAAAATCGTAGAAGAAGGTAACCCCGATTTTATATGGATTCATAACGGAGAAGTTATGGAGCCTTCATTTGAATCAATTCCTTCTAAAAATCATAAAAATCGCTGCATGAAAAGTTATAAAATTCAATTAGAATTAGGCGACAGATTAATATTTTGTTCTGACGGAATTACCCAATGCGGTTTGGGTAATGAAAAACTTAAACTCGGATTGCGTCGCAGCGGATTGATTGAAATTGTTAAATCAAAACTTGAAGAAGAACCGGAAATATCAAGTTCGGATTTATCTTCATACATCATACGTCAGGCGCGCAATATTGAAACAGACAGAAATCCTAAAGATGATATGTCCGCATTAGTATTATATTGCCGAGAACCGAGAAAATCTTTAATTTTTACGGGCCCGCCGTATAACCAAAAAAATGATGCGCAATATGCAAAAACATTTATTGATTTTAACGGTAAAAAAGCTATTGCAGGCGGAACAACCGCCAATCTTTTGTCGCGTGAATTAAATATTCCGATAACAATGGATAAAACCATAAGTGTCGGAAAACTTCCGTCATGCTCTTATATGGAAGGAGTTGATTTGGTCACTGAAGGGATTTTAACCCTTACGCAAACTCTTGAATATTTAGAGTCGGGAGAATTATATGTTGACAATGCGGCAGGAAAGTTGGTAAAATTTTTATTAGATAGTGATTGTATTCATTTCATGGTAGGGGCAAAACTCAATCAGGCTCATTACAACCCAACATTACCTATTGAAATTGAAATCAGAAAAAATATTATCAAAAAAATGAAAACTGTATTACAGGATAAATATTATAAAAAAGTAAGTATCGCATATATGTAGGAGTAAAAAAATGGCTAAAGTTAATGTAAAAGTGTGTTTAGGGACAACCTGTTTTGTTATGGGTTCATCAAATTTACAAGAATTAATAGAACTTGTTCCGAAAAAATACGGCGATGATGTAGAAGTTGCAGGCTCACCTTGTTTAGGTTTATGTTCTATTGATTGGGAATTTTCAAAAGCTCCGTATGTAAAAGTTAACAACGAAGTAATCAAAGAAGCTACCGTTGAAAAAGTTTTAGCAGCGATAGATAAAGAATTGAAAAATTAAGTAAAAATATAAGAAGGAAGAAAAAGAAATGTCGATAAATACCCCCGCAAAACAAACATCACACCTTAAACGTGAAATATTGGCTCGCATCATAAGAGCATATTTAGGTGATAATTACGAAGAAGACGTAAGATTAATACCTTATAAAATGCGTCCGCAAGGCAGTGATGTTCCGTTTAGATGTTGTATACATAAAGAACGCGCTATTTTGCGTGACAGAGTTATAGCAAGTTTGGGTTTTGATATAGAAGAAACCCAAGATAGCGAACTGTTATCAAACCTTGCAAAAAAAGCTTTGGATAGAAAACAGCCTGAAGAACATCCGTTGACGTTATTGCAAACGGCATGTAATGAATGTGTTCCTGCAAGAATTCATGTTACGGATTTGTGTCAAGGTTGTGTAGCCAGACCTTGCGAATCAGCTTGCAGATTTGGTGCTATAAAAGTTGAAAACGGTAAATCAAGAATAGACCATACAAAATGTAAAAGCTGCGGATTATGCGCTCAAGTTTGTCCGTTCCAAGCTATTACAAAAATTATTGTACCTTGCGAAAACGCTTGCCCTGTCGGTGCTATCGCAAAAGACGAAGACGGTATTACAAGAATTGACCACGATAAATGTATTTCTTGCGGAAAATGTGTAAGCGCTTGTCCATTTGGTGCAGTTCATAAAAAAAGCCAAATTATAGACATTATAAAAAATATTAAATCAGGGAAAAAAGTTATCGCAATGTTAGCCCCTGCAATTATGGGTCAATTACCTTGCACGCCTGAACAACTAAAAACCGCTATTAAAAAATTAGGGTTTAATGATGTTGTAGAAGTTGCGCTAGGTGCTGATATTACAACCAAAAACGAAGCAGAAGAATTTAGGGAAAGAATGGAAAACGGCAAGCCGTTTATGACAACTTCTTGCTGCGCCGCTTATAACGAATTGGTTGAAAAGCACATCCCCGAAATTAAACCGTATCGTTCGGAAACAAAAACTCCTGCGTATTATACCGCAGAAATTGTTAAAAAAGAAAATCCCGAAAGCGTAACGGTATTTTTCAGCCCTTGTGTTGCAAAAAGACGTGAAGCTATGCAAAATCCAAACATAGATTTTGTTTTGAACTTTGAAGAATTAGGCGCGTGGTTTGTAGCCCTAAATGTTCAAGTATCAGAATGTGAAAAAGAAGATTTTGCAAAAGAATCATCCGCACAAGCTCGTAAATTCGCCATAACAGGCGGTGTTGCAGAAGCCGTAAATTCATTATTGGATGAAGGTGAAAAAGCAAAAGCTCATGTAATAAACGGACTTGATAAAGCTGCAATAAGAGATTTGAAAAAATTTGCCAAAAACGGTAAATGCGAACTGGGTAACCTTATCGAGGTTATGGCTTGTCCCGGAGGTTGTTTGGGCGGTTCTAATACAATAAATGCTTATAAACAAGCCAATAAACAATTAACAGGCTATGTAGAACAAAGTAAAGATATAAAAGAAATTTTAAAATAATCCAAAAAGGTCGGAGTAAAAATCCGACCTTTTACATTTTGCTATGAATATTGTTTTATGCTAAAGTAGTAAACAGAGGAACTATTATGATAAACAGAAAATCAAGAGATGAAATAAAAAGAATGGTTCATGCAGGGCATATTGTTGCTCTTGTTCATCAAAAAATGAAGGAAGTTGTTGAACCGGGAATTTCTACAAAAGAATTAGATAATATTGCAATGAAAATTATAAAGGAAAATCGTGCAATTCCTACATTTTTAGGTTATTCGGGTTTTCCTGCAAGTATTTGTACGTCAATCAATGAAAACGTTGTCCACGGAATACCTTCGGAAGATGAAATATTAAAAGAGGGCGATATCATAGCAATAGATGTCGGCGCGACTTATGCGGGTTTGGTAGGTGACAGTGCTTGGTCTTATGAAGTCGGAAAAGTCAGTCCGGAAGTTCATAAACTTATGGTAACAACGGAAGAATCTTTATTTGCCGGTATAGAACAGATGCGACCGGGGAATGTTTTAGACGATATTTCAAAAGCAATAGAAGCAGTTGCAAATCGCGAAGGCTACGGTATTGTACGACAATACGGCGGGCATGGTGTCGGGCACGTTATGCACGAAGATCCGTTTTTGTATAATTACAGCGTCGGAGATAATACTTTAATAAAATCAAATATGGCAATTGCAATTGAACCGATGTTAAATTTGGGTTGTGATGATGTTGAAGTAGCTGCCGACGGATGGAAAGTTTATACAAAAGATTTAAAACCGTCTGCACATTTTGAACATACTGTTATTGCAACAGATGACGGGCCGTTGATTACTACAAAACTTTAATAATGTAAACGAATAAGTAAATAAGTGGGTAAAATATGAATTATTATGTAGGGCTATCATTAGCGTCAACTTCGAGTATGGATTCGGGGGTTGCAGTTATTGATGAAGATAACCAAATAATTACTCTTGATAAATTGTACAAAATGAATGATATAATTTATTTCTTTGATAATTTTTCATCATTAAATAATTCCAAAATTTGCGCCTCGGTTCCTTTAGACAGGACTATGCTTGAAGGCAAATGGCGAATTTTATCAAAACCGTATCAATTTGTTGCGACAAATAAAAATATTCCAAATCGTGATAACTGGACTCAAAGGCACTCTACAAGAGGATGTGAATATTTTAATGAATTAACTCAACGCGGAATAACCGTTTCAAGATTTGATATCTATATGACAAGACAAAGTCTGCACTTGAATTCTTGTTATAAAGACCGTTCCCCTGCCGATTGCAAATTTTTACAACAAGCACTAAAATATGAATGGGGATTTTCAAATATTCCGTCTAATATGATGCCAATGTCACACATGGAAGCTGTTTTGGGTGCAATTATTGCAAGAGAGTACGAAAAACATCCGCAAAAAATAAGAAAACTATATGAGTTTAGAGGACTTGATGTAATAGATGTAAACGAAAATTTGAATATTTCTACTGATGTATATAATTTTGAGAAGGAATTAACAGGTAATGCAGTTTAATAAAATTGATATCAAAAATTTGTTTAACAAATTATGTAATCCGTTGTTATTTTATGTTGATAAATCAGGAAATTCCTTTTTTAGGAATTACTGTTTGTTTTTCAAAAACGGATATATGTATTCCGAAACTTTTTCTATGCCTGAAGCGGGAAAAGCTTTAGAATACCGAATTCAACTTGATAAACATTTAAGAACAACAGGATGGTTGATTGCCTTGTTGGTTTATTTTATTTTAATACACACCACGGTAAATCTTTGGACAATTCTTTTAGGTGAAATTGTATGGATTGCGCTGTATTTTGGAGCAAGAACAATTTGTGCAAATCTATATTCTAAATTTTTATTTACACATTATGGTAAGTATGTTTTAGAAGAATTTGCTCCGGAAATTTCCAAGAAAAAACAAAAAGAATATCACTACAGTTTTTATTCACGAATTACAAAATATGCAATCTTAATATTATTATTTTTTGTACCTGCCCTGTTAATTTCAAGTATTATGAAGATTGATTTGAATTTGAAAAAACCTCATTTTAAAGCAGCAATAAACATATCAAAAATTTATTCTTTTATATATCCAAAAACTCCCAAAATATACGATATGGAAGCTTATGCAAAATATATGACAGAAGATTTTGAAGGTGCATTAAAAGATTACAAATCAGGGTTGGAAAAACGCGGTAAAAATTTCGGCCAAAATGATTATATAAGGTTTGCAAATTTATTACTCCTTGAAAAGAAATTATATGGTTCTCAAAATGCAATAGATACATTTAACGAAATTATTACCAAGAAAAATTTATCTGTTATGGAACAATCCAAAATGTTATGGATGAAGTCCATATTTAGCATACAGAATAATGTTTCAGATTTTGTAATGACCGATTATGATGAGCTGTTAGCTTCCATAAACGACAAAGACGAAAGAAATAAATTTTACATAAATTGCGACAAAGCTTATATGCTTTATTTAATGGGAAAATACAAAGAAGCAATTGCTTTATATGATATTCTAATTCCCTATGCAATAGAACGAAAAGATAAATATAAAAAAGAATTAAAAAGCCTTTATGCCGAACGCGGATTTGCAAAGCGCAGAAGCGGTGATAGTACCGGTGCAAATTCCGATTTTTTGAGTTCTGAAATTGATATGTATGAAATAGATTCTTATGAACCTAAATTTTCAGCTCAAGGCTTTATGGTTGATAAGTTCTAACAGTTATTTTTAAATTTCCATTTGGTCGTAAATTTTGCGTACCTCTTTTATATCTTGCCACATAAGCCATTTTGGAGACCCTTTTTCTCTTGAATCGTTCCTTAATAAATATGAGGGGTGAAATATTGGCATCATTTTTGAAAAATACGGACCTTCAAACCATTTCCCGCGTAATTTTGTTATGCCTAATTTGGTATCAATAAAAGATTGAACCGCAACACGCCCACATAGCAATATTATTCGTGGTTTTAAGATATCAACCTGCGCTTTTAAATATTCCCAACAGGCTTTTTTTTCTTCGGGAAGCGGGTCTCTATTTTCTGGTGGTCGGCATTTTAGGGTATTGCATATATAAATATTTTCATTTCGTGAAAATCCGACACAGCCCAGTATTTTGTCTAATAATTGTCCTGCCTTTCCGACAAAAGGTTCTCCTTTCATATCTTCATAATATCCCGGAGCTTCACCGATAAGCATTAATTTTGAATTTGGAACTCCTGCGGAAAAAACAGTATTAGTTTTTGTCTTGCATAATGAACATTTTTCACAGGACAAACATTTTTGTTTTATTTCTTCCAGTTGTTCAAGTTCTTTTTTGAGCATACCTCATGCTAACACAAATTTGGTTTTTATGAAGGAATATTTTTAGTAGTTTTATTTATGATTTTCTGTGATGTTTTTTGAGCTTTTTTTATAATATAAGCCCCAAGTGTTTGCAGCATTCCTCCAAAAGCTGAAGTTAAAGATGATATTATTGACTGTGATAATCCGTCTTTATCTTGTTCAAAATATCTCCCATCTTCTATTTTTACTGCGTTAACCAAATTTGCTGTTTTGTCCAATAAAAAATCAGTACAACTTGCAATAGAATTATTATTTGAAATAGCGTGTAAATTATCAGCATTTCCGGCGTCAGATAAGATAGTCCTATGCATCATTGCTCCTGCACTCGCGCTATATCCTCCAAAACCTGTAGTAATTGATAAAGAACCGGTAGAGACAGTAGAAGCAGTGCTTGCCAATTCTTCCATCCTTTTTATTTGCGGGGAATTTGTTTTTGTCAAAATTTCATCATAAAATTTTTTAAGACTTTTTTGTTGTGAAATTTTTATTCTTGCCTGAAATGATATTGAATTATTGTTCCGGCTATTTATAAACATTTTTTGTCTCCTTTTTATATTAGGATATAAACATGTAAAAAGAAATTTTGACAGATTATGTAATATTAATTTTTCTTAATATTATACATTAATAAAACAATTTTATATACGAGTTGTTTTTACTAATAATAGTGTAAAAAGGTAGGTCTATATGTCAAAAATTAATTTTATTCCTCAAACAAAAGAAAGTATCAGGTTAATTAAATTTCAAACTTTAAAAACAAGATTGAACAATATTACGAAAATGATTGAAAAAACTGTAGATAGTTTAAGACTTGAGTTGTTACAAAAAGAAAAAGAAGCAGTCATTTCTGAAATAAACAAAATGAACAATTCGGGCGAATTAAATTTTTTACCGCGTATTTTCAAAGATACAACATTTGAAAAAGCCGGAATAAGAGTTAACCAAAATACAAAACCGGCAGTACATATATTGGGATCAAATGTGTATAAAGCAAATTTTGTTCCGTTTTTACAAAAATAACAAATTATTCGTTAGGCACCAAAACAGAAATTACGGCATTATTTATTGATAGATATTTGCGAATGGTATCTTCCAGATCTTCAACAGTAATACTTTCTAAATCGTTTAAATATTCTTCAATAAGTTTTAGATTGCCGCATACCGTTTCATAGTAGCCGATATTTTCGCCAATTTCCGATACGGTTTCAGCTTCATTGGCAAAACGTGATTTGATACGTTTTTTGGATTTTAACAATTCTTCCTGCGTAATTTTGTTATCAAGTAACCCCGATAATTCTTTCTTTAACAGTTCTATCGCCTGTTCTTTTGCTTCAGGTTTAAAGTTTGCTTGTATAAAGAAGTTGTTTCCGTCTTTGAATTGATAATGTTCAGTTCCTACCATATTAAATATTTTATCGGGGAGTTTTTCTATTAAATCCTGCTGCAATCTTGAGCTTGAGCCGTCACCAAAAATTATGCTTATTAAATCAAGACAAATAGAATGTTTGATTTCGCTTGCTTTTGGACCGAGCCAGCCAAACATTGCATAAGATGTTTGGACATTTGCTTTTGTTTCGATGTATTTTGTTTCTTGAGTTGGAGTATCAATATTGTTTATTCTTTTTTCTTTTATTATTCTGTTCGGGAAGGTAAATTTTTCTTTTATTTTCTCCAAGACTTCTTCAGGGTTGAAATCGCCAACAACAATAGTTGTTACATTTTCAGGAGTATAGAAAGTTCTGTAATAATTATCTATATCTTCTCTTGTTACCTGTGAAATAATTTCAGGAGTTCCGATAACATCACGTTTATAAGGATGTGCTGTGTACATATTATTATTACAAATATTATAAACTTTAGTCCATGGTTGGTCTTTTCTCATTCTGATTTCTTCAATAACGACATGGCGTTCGCGTTTATCGGTTACTGTAGAATCATTTATATCAAACGGTGCACCAAGTTCTTCAGACGGGAAAACAGGATCCATCATCATATCCGCATGCAAATCAAGTGCTAAATCAAAATATTTGTTATTCTCGCCTTTTGGTAATGTTACATAATAGAAAGTATAATCTTTCCAGGTTGCAGCATTAACTATTGCTCCTTTTGATTCTAAAATTTTATCAAATTCTCCGACTTTATGCGTATGAGTTCCTTTAAACATCAAATGTTCCAAGAAGTGTGAAATACCGTTATTATTATCATCTTCGTTTATTGAACCGGTTTTAACCCAAGAAGATACGCTTACCATATTACCTTCTTTATGTGCTAAAACAATTTTATGTCCGTTATCGTTTTCATAAACTTCAACATCTTGTGTTAAATATGGATAATTTATTAAAGTTTTTTTCATATTAAAATTCTCTCCCGTATAAAAATTATAACATAAGCTTACGGTTTTTGCTAACTATTTTAAGCTTGAACGACTTCTTTTTCTTGAGTTGTTCCTGTTTTATATCCGGGAACAAGTAAAGCTAGCGGAATAACTCTGCCTACAAGTGAGCCGAAAGCCGAATTTTTGTTCACTAATGTTGCTGCTAAACACAAATCATCAACGTGCGGTGCAAAGTCTGTTGCTCTTACTCCGCGATCTACTTTTTTGTGATAAAGTTTTTCGTTGATTAAATTAGAAACTCTGTTGCCCGCAAAAATGCCTATTCCCAGTGAAATGAAAGTTGCTAAACTCGGAGGAACAGCTGCACTTATATTATTGAATGTTTTTGGCTTTATATATTTTGCTATTTTTGAGGTGTCGGTTATTTTAGGCATTGCTTTTATTAAAGTATTCGCAAATTTGTTATAAACTCTTGCACCCATACCGACACATAATATCGGAACAATAACGTTTCCTAATAATTGGTTTAGAACTTCCCGTTTTTTTGCCTTCAAATTTGATTTATCATCAACTAAAGCTCCGCCTGCATAACCTCCTAATACTGATGCAGATGCAAGTGATATAATTTGAGGTTCTTCAAATTTTATCACTTTATTTTTTGGCTTATATTTAAATAATGCCCAATCTTTAACAGGTGTTTTGATAATATTTTTCGGATTAAGTGAAAATCCTTTTCTGTGTGCAAGGAAAGCTAATATCGGAGTCATCGCAATAGTTGATGTACCTAATACTGTTAATTTATCAGATGTTGACAAATTTTTAGCGGCAGGTTTAGGTGTATTTACATTCGAAGTTTGAATTCCACTGCCGGAATTCAAAAAATATCTGCTTTTGTCCGTTAAATTGTTTGAAATTGTTTCAAGCATAATTTACCTACTTCGTCATTATAGCAAAAACCAAACAGGTAAAAAATTGCCATCAAAATAGCAAATTATAAAATTTTGTAACATATTAATATTAACGTTTCGTACTTCCGCCAAAAGCTTCTGATACAGCGACAACTTTTTTACGTTTTTTCTTGGATTCAATAATGCTGTCATTATTAAAGCGGGCAAGCTTTTTATCTGCCTTGTCATCTGTGTGTACTCTGTCTTTAGGATTTGCATTGACTGTTGCAGATGCAGAGATATTTTCGCTTCTGTCATCAATTGAAGCAAATCTTTGTTTTAATGAATTTATTGCGTCTATTTGATTTGAGATGATTGTATTTGTTTCTGTCGGATTTTTACCTTCAAAATCATCATTTTTGTTGACCACTCCTTCAATCTGTGCAATAATTGCTTCTTTCAGAATTTCGGTATTTGTATCATTAATATTTTTTGCTAATTCTTTTTTGTTTTGGTCTTCTTTGGTTTTTCTCAAATTTTCTTCATCTTTTAATTTTGTTTCTTCAAATTTCTTGTTTGTATGCGGTTGAATTCTGTCATTTGTAAGATTAACAGTTCTGCCGTCATTGTCTTTTATTGGTATAACTTCAGTTTCGGAAGCTTTTTGAGGAGCTTGATTGAATTCAGGCTTTTTAGGTTCTACTTTAGATTTTACCTCAACATTTTTTACTTTAGACGGATTTACGGAATTTTTATCTTCATCCTTGTTTTCCGGCTGGTTAAGGTTATTTGCTGCTTTTATATTTTTATCCTTTAATAAAACTTTTTCTTCATCTGATTTATTTTCTGTTTTTTCAAGACGTTTATCAGACGGAAGTTTTTCTTTTGTTTTATCTTCAGTGGTGTTTGTATCAAGTTCAGGTTTTGCCAGAACTTGTTTATTGTTATTCGGTGCAATTTGTTGTGGCAGAACATTAAGTCCGGCAGATGTATTTTCTATTTTGCTGCCTGTTTCAGTATTTTCTTGGGTGTTTGTTGTTGGCTCTGCAATATCTGTAAGCGGCTCATTATTGTCAATATTTTTATCTTTATTTTCCGGTTTAATAAGATTATTTTCATCTTCCGGTGCGTTATTCGGTTCGGTTTTTACCAATCCGTTTTGTTCTTTTTTGTCTGCAATATTATCTTCTTTGTCTTTTTCGGTTTGTTGAGTTTTTTCATCTTCAAGTTTTTTCGCATCATTTGGTTCGGTTTTTACTAAACCGTTTTGTTCTTTTTTGTCTGTAATATTATCTTCTTTGTCTTTTTCGGCTTGTTGAGTTTTTTCATCTTCAAGTTTTTTCGCATCATTCGGTTCGGTTTTTACTAAACCGTTTTGTTCTTTTTTGTCTGCAATATTATCTTTTT
>OMVC01000050.1 GCA_900314375.1 uncultured bacterium | reverse complement strand
CAGCCAAAGAAAAAGAATGTGATAAATTTAGAACTTATGTAACACCGCTTGAAGTAGATATGTATCTTAATATGCAATAAACAATTTATTATCTTCCAAAATTATAAATCTACTTTCACCTAAAAGGTGCACTTGGTTGCACCTTTAATATTAATGCGAAAAAATCAAGGATTAGAAAAAATAAAGGGAAATAACAATGGCTCAAAATATTAATGAAAAAGAAACGACAGCTATTTTATTAAAAGTTAAAGATGATACAAAAAAAAAGACAGAACTAAGAATTAGAAAAGTTATAATATTTACTGTTGTTTTAGTTGCAACATTTGTTATTGGCTCTTTATGTGCATTTAATACAACAAAATTTATAAGTATAGATGATCTGCCATTTGTAAACAAAGCAGATACGGCCTTTATTATAATATCAACAATTCTTGTTATGCTAATGACACCGGCTCTTGCCTTATTTTACGGCGGTATGGTGAGAAAGAAAAACGTACTTGGTACCATTATGCAGAGTTTTATTGCACTGGGTATAGTATCTGTCATTTGGTTTTTGTACGGATATTCTCTTGCTTTTGGCGGTGACATTGGTAATATTATAGGAAACCTTGACTTTATTATGTTAAAAAATGTTGGATTATCACCAAATGAGGGTTCAACAATTCCACATCAATTGTTTTTTATATTCCAAATGATGTTTGCTTGTTTAACCCCTGCACTCATAACAGGTGCGTTTGCTGAAAGATTTAAGTTTAAAAGTTATCTTTTATTTTTAATTTTATGGGTAACTTTTATATATTGTCCTCTTGCTCATTGGGTTTGGGGCGGAGGTTGGATAAGCAAAATCGGTGGAATTGATTTTGCCGGCGGACTGGTTGTACACATCGCATCAGGTGCCGCTGCGCTTGCTTGCTGTATTATGCTCGGCAACAGAAAAGGTTACAAAACAGAGAATATGCCGCCTCACAATTTAACATTAACGTTTATAGGCCTGATGTTTCTTTGGGTTGGCTGGTTCGGGTTTAATGCAGGGAGTGCATTGTCAGCAAATGCTTTAGCGACTACTGCGTTTATTAATACACAATTAGGTGCCGCTTCAGGGCTTCTTGCTTGGCTCGGTGTTGAATATTTGCACAGGGGAAAACCAACCGTATTAGGTGGTATGTCAGGAACTCTTGCGGGATTAGTAGGTATCACACCGGCTTGTGGATTTGTAACTCCGACTTCAGCAATTGTTATAGGGATTATTACCGGAATGATTTGTTATATTCTAACAACTTTTAAAGGAATCTTTAAATATGACGATTCGCTTGATGTTATAGGAATCCATGGAACAGGCGGAATTGTGGGTTCTGTATTAACAGGTGTTTTTGCAACAGTTTTAATAAATCCTGATGGCACAAACGGACTTTTATACGGAAGCTTTAAGTTGTTTAATGCACAAATCGTTTCTACAATAGCAAGTATTGCTTTCTCATTTTTCGGAACAATTTTAATTCTGTATATTATTGATAAAATATCAGGTTTAAGAGTATCTGAATTCGAAGAAATGCAAGGACTTGATATATCGCAGCACGGTGAGAATGCTTATAGATTACAAATATAGAGGTATCAAAAAATGAAAAAAATAGAAGCAATAATAAAACCATATAAAGTTGAAGAAATAAAAAATTCACTTGTTGAAGTCGGCGTTCACGGAATGACTGTCACTTATGTTGAGGGATTTGGTTCGCAGGGCGGACATAAAGAAAACTACAGAGCCGCTGAAATTGCAGTTAGTTTCTTGCCCAAAATTAAAATAGAAGTTGTTGTAGATGATGAAAAAACAGATGTTGTCATCAATGCCATAATAAAACATGCAAAGACAGACCCAAGTGGTTCTATAGGAGACGGTAAAATATTTGTTTATAATATTGAAAAAGCAATAAGAATACGAACCGAAGAAAAGGGTTCTGCGGCATTATAGGCACACATCAAGGAGAAATTATGTCAGAAATAACAGTTGTTGATTATTTAATTAAAAGACTAGAAGAATTAGGAATAACGGATATATTTGGTTTACCCGGTGATTTTAATTTTAATATCATTGAAGCAATTGAAAGAAACAAAAATACTAACTGGATAGGCTGTACTAATGAACTAAATGCCGGATATGCAGCAGACGGATATGCAAGAGTAAAAGGATATGGAGCATTAGTTACAACTTATGGTGTTGGTGAATTATCTGCAATAAATGCTATTGCAGGAAGTTTTGCCGAATATGTTCCGGTCATAAAAATAGTTGGAACTCCGTCAACTAAAAATATTGCCCAAAAAACTTTACTGCATCACAATTTTGCAAATCCGGATTATTTTGCTTTTGCTAATGCATATTCAAATGTAGTTGAAACAACTGCTTATTTGAATAGTAAAAACGCAAAAACAGAAATTGACAGGGTCTTATCTGTTCTTGTCAACGAGAAAAAACCTGTTTATATAGCGATTCCTGAAGACATTTGTTCATCTGAAATAAATGATATTCCTTGTATTCAAAAGGCGACAAGCAATCAAGATATGCTGGATGCTGTTATTAAACACATAGAAAAAATGTTATTAAAAGCTAAAAATCCGATAGTTTTAGCAGATATTTTGGCGGATAGATTTGAAGCAAAAGATGCTTTGTATAAATTTCTTAATAAAACAGAATATCCGGCAACAAATTTACTGATGGGAAAAGGACTTATTGACTGGAATTACAAAGGATACATAGGAACATATCTAGGTAAATACGGAAATAATACTGCATATAGTATGGTTAATGAATCTGATTGTGTTATTACCGTTGGTACAATTTATAGTGATCTTAATACTTTTGGATTTGATTACAGTTTTGAACCAACCTCAATGATTGATATAGAAGGAACTTATACAACTGTAGAATACATTAGGTATGATAATGTCTTAATGAAAGATGTTCTTCTGAGATTATCAGAAATTGCCCCCAAATATATTGGTAAATCTTTTGATATTAAGCCACTTGGTCTGATTCAGGAAATAGAAGCCAATAAACCTCTGAAGGCACAGTTTATTTACTCAGAGATTCAGAATTTTCTGAAAGAAGATGATATAGTCTTTTCTGAAACAGGTCTTGTTGAATTTGGCTTTGCTACGTTGGAATTACCCAAAGGTGCCCATTTATATAATCAGGTTTTATGGGGTTCTATCGGTTGGGCAACTCCTGCCGCTTTTGGTGCAACCATAGCAGAAAGGAATAAAAGGGTTATATTAGTAACAGGGGACGGATCTCATCAACTAACAGCTCAGGAAGTAAGCTCTATGATGCGATATGGTGTTAAACCGATAATTATAGTTATAAATAATTCAGGATATACAATTGAAAGAGCATTATGCAAAAATCCTATGGACTTATTCAATAATATTGCTTCTTGGAATTATTCAAAACTCCCCGATGTATTTAACGGCAAATCATGGAGTATTAAAGTTGAAACAGAACAAGAACTGCATGAAGCATTAATTAATGCAGAACAAGAACAAAAAGATAAATTATGCTATATAGAAATTTGTACGGATAAAATGGATATGCCAAAATTAGCGCAGGATTTAATTTTTAAATCTTTAGCAAAAGTTTAGAAGTAAAAAAGATAGAATTATTTATTTTCTTCCATTTCCCAAATACCGCAAGGGCATAGACCTGCACAAATTCCACAACCTATACATTTGTTTGGGTCTGAAACGTATTCAAATTTGTTATCTTCATGTTCAACTCTCGATATTGCGTTTTGCGGACAACTTTGTTTGCATAATCCACAATCCCTGCAATAACCGCAGGACATACAGCGATTTTGTTCATTGTCGCAATTAGATGAATAACATTCGTAATACTCTGATTTAATTCTTTTAGCAGGAATCAAATCTTTTTCCTTAATTGGAGTTAATTCTTCATTGTTTAGAAATTTAACTATATTTTCTGCTGCATGTTTTCCGTCTGCTATCGCATTTGTAAATAATCCGGGTTTTATGGCATCACCAATAGCGAAAACTTTAGGGTTCGGCGTTTGCATAAATTCGTTTATTTGAATTCTTGATTTTTCATCTAAATAATCTTTAGGTACAAAATCAAAGATGGGTCTATCTCCAACAGATATAATGACACTGTCAGCTTCTAAGAATCTTCCGTCTTTTAATAATACACCTTTGTCGGTTATTTTCTGCGTAAAACAGGGGTACATTATTTTTGCGCCAAGTTTCTCTG
>OMVC01000011.1 GCA_900314375.1 uncultured bacterium | reverse complement strand
TTCTCCTCCCAAAACTCATATTATTTATAAAATATAATCTGGAGACGGTGGGAGTCGAACCCACGTCCAAAACGGATAAAAATATACTTCTACATGTGTAGACTGTTTTTTGCTCAATTGATTCAGGAAAAAGTCTAAACCATACGAATCAATCCCAGGTTTTATTTAAAGGAAACTCTAAACCTTGCAAAGTTATCTTGATGCGCTTACTTTGCATCGGCGCACTGCCGCTTGCATAATTGACCCATAAAATCGGCAAGCTGGACTCTATGAGTAGCTAAATAGCAGAAACTATGCTGCAACTGCATATGCAGGAGCGAAATCTGCTTCAATTACATTGTTAGCATTTAATTTAGTTTGCCCGTTGATAACGGAGAACAGCTCTCCGACACGCCATATATTCCTACCAAACGTCCTGTCTAATCCAAAACGTCCCCGTATAAAACGTATTATTGTTTAAATTTTTAATGTGCGACAATAATTATTATAAATTATTATATGTTCTTTTCAACCCTGTTTGTAACAAAATATTAACATTAAAACTGCAAATATTAAAGTTCTAATGCAAATGTGCCGACATAGAGAATAATACAATAAGAAAACGAAAGGGAACACCAACATGGGAATGTCAGCATCTCAAGCGCGTTTTTTATGTTTAACTGCAAGAAAAAATAACGTTGAATTTGAAGGACAGCAGATTAACCAACAAAGAACAACATTATCAAATGAATCTGCAAGTTATTACAGCGAATTATGTAATATGGAAGTTCCTACACCTCCTTCTGTAGATGACTATACAAAAGTTTCCTACACATTCAATGATGGTGCAATGACTAATACTATTATTTCCATGTTAGCCAAAGGTAATAATGAATATTCAATCAGCTACCTTGAACAATGGCAAGATGATTATTCTATTGTTGCTGCAGCTTCAAGTTTAGTTGCAAGAAGCGGAAATGATACTTCAGGTTTTAAATATAGCATTGGAAATTCAAATTTAAGACCTTTGATGGAATTTTCTGATAATCAAACAACAACAACAGAAACAAAAACTACATTTAATGGTAAAACGGTATTCACAGACGGAACTGGCCCTTATATTGTGGTTCCTACTTCTAATCCGGTAAATCCGAATAGTCCGACACAGACAAATAGCGGAGATTACAAATTCTTCCCGAAAGATGCAAGTGGGAATGCAGATACCACCAATCCTTTAGTTTTAATAAACGGTCAATATTATCCGTTTTCTCATGTAGATAATGACGGTATTACTTTATTGCCCGGGGCTCAAGCAGTAACAGTATCAGATATAAATAATTATTTGGTATCAAACGGTGATAGAGATACTAACGGTAATGTTGTTTATTATACTTATGAACAATATCAAACTGATGTTCTGGGACAAACTACAGATTCGGATGGTAAGCATTATCTGACTCAAGAAGAACAAGGTATGGTACAAACAACGACCGAGACAAAGACGGTATTTACAGATTTAAAAGACCCATATTTGTTAACTTTGAACGAAGATCAATTACAAGATTTGTTAGAAACCGAAAAATATTATAGACAAATGTTGAAAGAAAAATTTGGTGATGATTCGGAATGGTTTGTCAGATACATAAAAAATACCACTTCAGGTATTTATGAACCGTATTTCTATAAAAAACAAGAGTTAGAAGACGGGAGCAGATACCATGGCAATGATACGCAGTTAGCACATATATCCTGCTTTTCTTTGGGTTCAACAACAAAAACAAAAGAAGTTTTAAATGAAAGAGGTTTGGTTGAAAAAGATTCGTCAGGCAGATATGTTGCAATCACATTATTTGACAAAGATAATAATCCTACTACATATACATTGACAACAACAACATCAACTGATGAAGAAGCATATAACGATGCAATGCAGCAATACCATTTTGAACAACATGTATATGACCATAAGGTACAAGAAATAAATTCTAAATTGGAAATAATCCAAGCACAAGATAAACAATTAGAATTAAAACTAAAACAATTAGACACAGAAGAAAATGCAATTTCAACAGAAATGGATGCAGTAAAAAAAGTTATATCCAAAAACGTTGAAAGCTCATTCAAGACATTCAACGCATAATGATGAACGGTTGAATAGTTAAATGGTTGAAAAGTTGAATAGTAATATCGGCACTTCGTACATTTTGAAGAAACAAGCCTTCAACACTTCACCAATCAACACTTCAACCACCTAAAGACTTTTCCTTTCCCTTTTCCTATTGATTTTCCAACGACTTGCGCAAAAACAGGTCGTTTTTTTTATGCGTAAGCCGATGCGTAGTCTGCCGGTGCGGACTTGCGATGAGCAAGTCCGCACCGGCAGTGAGCATAATATGTGCGACGTAGGAACGCAGGCTAAAGCCGAGTACCACAGGCGCAAAATGCGTAAGCTGATGTTGTGTGTCGGAATCGGCTTGCGATGAGCAAGACGAACAGGACACGCAACATAATATCACCGCCGTTGCGAATGAAGCGGCAGCGAAATGAGCGTAGCAATCTGCAGATTGCACA
>OMVC01000131.1 GCA_900314375.1 uncultured bacterium | reverse complement strand
AAAAACGAAGTAAAAATATCCGGCAACGGTTTGATGAAGAATAAACCTTGCGAAGTCACTTTAATTCCTTCAAAACTCGGACAAATAAGATATTTTGTAAAAGGGGATGAGCCGTTTGTTGCTAATGTTGATAATGTTTTGGCAACAGATCATTGCGTTGTTTTAGGCAATAAAAAATCCAAAGCAATGTTAACAGAACATTTGACAGCGGCTCTTGCAATTTGCGGAATTGATTCTGTTGATATTTGTATGACAGAAGAAGAAGTTCCTATTCTTGACGGGAGTTCAAAAGTATGGGTGGAAGAATTTAAAAAAGCAGGGATTGATAAACCGTTATTTTATAAAGAACCTGAATATACCGTAAAAGAGCCTGTATATTATCTAAATGGTAAAACGAGCCTTATAATATTGCCTGATAAGGAATTATTTATGTCTTATGCCGTAAATTATGACCATCCGAAAGAAACAAGAAGGTTTGTAAATTATAACCCTAAAAATCAACAAGAAATTATTGAGGCAAGAACGTTCGGTTTTTATAGGGATTTAAGAAAATTTCAGATGCTGGGTTTTGCTCAAGGTGCGAGTATTGACAATACATTGGGCTTTATGGATGATGGCGGTTATTCTTCAGAATTGCGTTCTGATTGTGAGCCTGTCAAGCACAAAATGCTTGATATGGTTGGGGACTTATACTTAACAGGTATAAATCCGTTGAATTTAAAATGTCAAATACTTGCAAAAGAAGCAGGTCACGCAGTACATGTAAAAGTTGCAAAAATGTTAAGAGAAAAAATAGTAGAATGTTAAAATTTTAAACTTGATAAAGGAGAGAAAAATGACAGAAGAAATGACACAAGAAGCATTTAGCATGGATATAATGCAAATTATGGACATGTTACCCCACAGATACCCGTTTTTATTGGTAGACAGAATTACTGAATGTGTTCCGGGAAAATATTGTAAAGGTTATAAAAATTTGACCATGAATGAAGAATTTTTCCAAGGGCATTTTCCTAATAATCCTGTAATGCCCGGAGTTTTGCAACTTGAAGCAATGGCTCAATGCTCTGCTCCGATTTTATTAAAATTACCTCAATTCCAAGGCAAATTGGCTTTGTATGCAGGTGTTGAAAATGCAAGATTTAAAAATATTGTAAGACCTGGCGACAGATTTGAAATGTCAATTGAATTGACTAAATTGAAAGGTCCTATATGTAAAGCTCACGGTGTAGGGTCAGTGGACGGAAAAGTTTGTGTAGAAGCCGATATGACTTTTGCTTTGACTTAATAAAAGAGTAATTAAAAATTAAAAGCCTTGTCTTTTTATTAGACAAGGCTTTTATATTATTTTTTGGAATTAAAAATCTGCATCTTTATTGTCAATGTGATAAAGGTGTTTATATTGTTCAAATGCTGATTGTTCCGCTTCTTCTTGTGTATAATCCAATTCTTTCATTAAACTTTGAGCGTGTTCATAGACATCTTCATCTGTTTTAGCAGGATTGATTCTGGTCATTTCTGTTTCGCCTATAACAACTTTGTGAACATTTGCTTTTGGTCTTTCTATTTCTCCTGTTACCATTTTTCTGAAATTTTCAATTACGCTGTCTGCCAAATTCCAAAATTTGTTTCCTTTGCCGGAATAGCCTACTTGTTGTCTAATTATTTTATTGTCTTTATCTCGGAAAAATCTTCCGCTGTATGGATCCATAAAACGAACTTCAATATCATCACCTTTAGATGGTAAAAAATAAATATCAACATCTTTTTCTGCTATCGGTGAATAGTTTTCACTGTACTTTATAGCTCTAAATAATTTGTTGCTAACGACGCGTTGATAATTATTCATTTTTGATATATTGACTTGAATACTGCCAAATGATGGTGATGTATTGTTTGTAACTTGCATATATTATTCTCCTTTCTGTTTTTTGTTTTTAAAATTAGCGAAAAAAAATTTTGCTATAAATTTCTGATATATTACGAATTGTAACAAGATAAGTCGAATGTGAAATATATAATATGATATATACTTTATATATATGAGAGCACTAAATAAATACGAGAGATATTAAGAACGCAAAAAGAAGAGAGATTTTACATCCGTTTAAATACAAGAGAGAAAATTTAATTCCTATTCCTAATTCCTAGAAAAATTTTACCCCGCATAAGCGGGGATTTTTTTATTCATATAAACTTACTCAAATATGTTGTAATTTGTGCTTAAAAGGTGTATAATGGTTAAGTTATACGAGTTTATCAGAAGAAGAAGGATTTAGTAGTATGAAATTACACATGCAAATACTTATAGCTTTAGGATTGGCACTAAAACGTAACTGGCATATATTTTTCGGTATTATTGCCGGAGTTTTGGTCGGTGTATTTTTGCATGCGCACCCTAATATATTAGTAAGTAATATATTAACCTTTGTCGGACAATTATTTATACGATTAATTCAAATGGTAGTTATACCATTGGTGGTTTCAGCGATAATAATTGGGATAACGAGTGTTGGGGACAATAAACAGCTTGGCAAATTTGGCGCAAAAATGATTTTATATTACGGAATATTGACGACTTTTGCTGTCACAATCGGTACGTCATTGGCGTTAATTTTCAAACCCGGTGCCGGAGCAAGTCATTATATAGCTTCAAATATTGCAACAGATGTTCAATCATCTGTTGCGGTTGCAATGCAGCAGCAACAGGGTAATATTTTGAATATGTTTTTGGACTTTATTCCGAAAAATCCGATGGAAGCTTTTGCAACAGGCAATATGGTGCCGATAATTATTTTTGTAATAATGTTTGCTTTAGCATTGGCAAAAGTAGGTGATGTAAACAGACCAATCGTTTCATTTTTTGAATCGGTTTTTGCAGCAACAATGAAGGTTACAGATTGGATAATGTTGTTTGCTGCTCCCGGTGTTTTTGCTCTAACTGCAAGTGCTATAGCAAGTTTTGGTATAGATATATTTGAACCGATTGCTAAATATTTATTGGTGCTATTTGCAGGTTTCGGTATTCAAATGTTTATGGTATATCCTATTTTCTTGAGATGTTTTTCAAAGGTATCTGCGCCAATGTTATTTTCTGCAATAGCAGAAGCAACGATGGTTGCTTTTGGTACGGCAAGTTCAGCTGCAACTTTACCTTTGACAATAGCATGTTGTGAAAAACGCGGAATTTCTCATAAAATTTCAAGTTTTGTTTTACCTTTGGGTGCAACTTTGAATTTTGACGGAACTGCATTATTGCAAACGGTTGCAGTAATATTTCTTGCACAAGCATATCAGGTTCCTTTGAGTATCGGGCTTGTGGTTACGGTTGCGTTGTTGGCAATAGTTGCATCAAGCACCTGTGCAGGTATACCGGGTGGCGGATTAATTACAATCGCGTTGATACTTAACGGTATGGGCTTGAGTCCTGAACAGTTAGTTGCAGGTTTTGCATTCTTATTTACTATTGAAAGAATAACAGATATGTTCAGAACTACATTGAATGTTACGTCTGATGCGGTTGTGGCAGCTGCCATTGCTGATAACGAAAATGAAATTAATTATGATTTGTTAAATAATCCGCAAGCGTATGAGGAAATTGCATAATGGGTTTTTATTTTAAAAAGAGTATTAATCTTGGACCTATAAGAATAAATTTTTCAAAATCAGGTATAGGAATATCTTTTGGGGTAAAAGGCTGTAGAATATCTATGGGGCCTAAAGGTACAAAACTTAATGCGGGCGCAAAAGGCTTATATTATTCCAAAACATTAAGTTCAGCAAAAGGTAAAACTTCAGGAAAAGCTAAAACCTCAAGGGCAGTAAAATCATCCAAAAAAGAACAATAATGTCAAAAACAAAGATTTCACAACAAAATATAGATAGCATGTTCAAATTCATATTTGAATACAGCGGATTTGAAGTTCAGGGATTTGATGATGAGGGCAGGATTTTAGGCTTTCCTCATCCCGAAAATCGTGTATTTGCCGTTCCTACAAGGCGCAATTGCGGAAAGATAACAGGCGGTTTAATGCCTAAAAATATGAATACTTATTATCCGCCTGCTGAACTTTTTTATTGTGCAAAAATAATTTTAGGAGATAAACAGTATAAAAGGTTAAAAAAATCTTTTGAAAATTCGACCTTTCAGGAGATTTTAAATATATTAAAACTTGAACTGTGGGGCAAATATTGTACTTGTCATGAAGACGGCAAATTCATTATTGAATGTGAATATGACAAGTATAATGTATTAAAAATTTTTGTGGACAGAGAAGATGCGGAAGATTTTGCGAGTTGGTACGATATAAATCCTGACGGAAGTGCAAAATTTACTAACCTATCCGGAAATATAGAAAAATACCCGCCTGAAACTTTTGAAAATGTTTATGATTTAGCATTACGCATTATGGACAAAAGAGGATTTTTAAACAAATTTTTCAATAAACTTACTCATAAAGGAAATTATGATTTTTCTTATTTAGATTGCTTAAAAATTTATGATGAATTTTTAAAGTACAACTAATATATAAGTTTTTAAAAATCAAAAAAAAATCTCACCTATCAGGTGAGATTTTTCATATTTTATTTCTTTGAATATAATTTCAATTTAAAGTTAATAAGTAAAATTCGTTTATTTTTTCTATACGGAACAATCTCAACAGATTGAATATCAAGGAAATGTTCATGTTTATAGAGCTCTTTTAAGAAGTTATCGTAGTTGATATAGTTTCCAACCATTTCCATATTCAAGCGTGCCACATTATAACTTGCACCCGCACCTTTTACAAAATTGTCATCTTTTGGGTCATAGTCATATTTTATAGAACGAACCTTTATTTTGTTTGCTCTTATGAGTTCAAGAATTTCGGTAAATTCTCCTGCGATAACGGCCTCAGTGTCCATTCCTGTTGCTGTAGGTTTGTAGAATTGTTTATTTCCGTTATCAGCATTGGCTTCAGCAGCCATTTTTGCTTCTTCAGCTTCTTGTTTTCTATATTCTTCAAGCCTGTTTTGTTTTTCGCTAAGTTCTTGTTTTTTTGCTTCAATGGTTGATTTTGATGTAGCCATCGCATTAAAATTATTTACAATTTTAGGTACAAGTAAAACCAACAATATTATATTTAGAAATAATATTGCGATTGGTACACTAAATTTTTTTAATTTTTCGTTATCCATAATTCTCTCTTTCTTAATTTGTTATTATTTGAATTAGTTTGTCGGTTCATTTGATGCATCGTCTTGCGTTTCTGCTGAACCGTCATCTCCTGCATCACCCGAATTTTCTTCTTGGGCTTCGCCGGTTTCATTATTTAATGCGTTCATAAATGTTGCCAATTGAGCATCACTCATATTAGTAATTTCAAATACATAAGGTGCAGTATCAACTGTTGAAACATTATTGTTAATTACTGTATCCAATGAACCTGCTTTTAAATCAAGTTTGTTCAATCTCAATTTTGCTTCAACAAGTGAATCTTTCAAATTCTGGAAGAATACATAAACATCTTCAACCGAATTTGCACAACCTTGAATATCTACATACCCATCATCCCCTGTCATAAAGTATGTCAGGTATAGGTTTCTAGGAATTGATTCGCCCAATGCCGCATAAGACATTATTTTTAATCTGTTATTTTTTAGAACTTTTTCAGTTTCTTTTATAGGATTAAAATCATTTGCTCCGTCTTTTTCATAAGCACCGAGTTGGGAGGTAATTTCTGCAATTTGATTGTCAAGTTCTTGTATTTGATTATTAGAACTTTTACTCATGCCACCTGCAAGGAAAAATAAAATCAATACAGGTATTGCAGTTATTGCAAATAATAATATTGCATATTGTAAGGCTTTTTTAGGAGTAAGTTTTATAAATTTACCTTTGCTCCATTCGATTTCTATTGCATCTTCATCACCGTCATCTGTTATGAAGTTTGCGCCCCATGGTAGTGTGCCTACTCCTGCATATAACCCAAGAACATGTAATGAAACTTTTAATTGTTCTTCTTCAGGTAGTGTATAACAGATTTCAGAAACAGGTTCTTTTCTGTGTTTGTTTTCCTCTATAACAATAATTTCTCCGCTGAATTGCAATTTTTTTGTAAGTTTTGCTGCAGAAACAGAATCTATTTCGGAAATAACTACCAATGCATTTGCAGGAGCACTCAATAAAGCAATTTGTGCAGAGTCTGCAATTGCCGGATAAACATCATCCCCTTCATAAGAGCTTAATATAAGCGGTTCGGAGAATGTTTCCATGATTTTAGCATTTTTCATAGCATATATTTGGAAACCGTTATTATTAATAATCATTAAATTCCAAGAATATTCATTTGCTTCAACCTGTGTAGTTGTTCTGTTAGTTGCATACAAGGCTCTTAAGTATGAAAATACTGTGCAATCTATACTTGATAATGTTGCCCCCATTGATTTAAGAGTATCTCTTATCGCATCAATAGCTTCAGCTTGTATTGCCGTATAGAATACTTTTTTAAATTCCGAAGATTCCGATTCTCCTTCAAACCAATACGGGACAGGTTCTTTTTTCTTAAATATGAAGTTTTGTTCTAATTCTCCAATAATGATATTTTTTATTGCTTCATCATCATGCATCAGCTGAATATCATCTTTGTGACCAAACCATACAACAGGTAATCCGAGATGAACATTTGCTTTGCTTGGAGAAATCCCGCATCTGCTAAAAAGCTCCTGAATTTTTGTTCCAAATTCGTCATAGCTTTCAATTTCTCTTGCAACATCATTATATGCAAGATCTACTTGCGCGTATGCTTTTATTTCACCTTTACCTTTCTCCGGAACACACATTTCCATTTTACTATTCGGAGATATTGCGACATATACATCGGTGCCGCCGCCGAGTCCTAAACTATCCAAAAAATTTGCCATACTTACCTTTTTAAATTATTCTTACTATAATTCTATTTTTATTATACAATATATTTTGTACAAGGAAAAATGTTAACAAATTTTAACATCTCCGGAGGATTTTTTTTGAAACCAAATATTATAGAAAAAATAAATACCCTAAAAAAGCAAAAGAAAGCCGTAATTTTAGCACATTGCTATCAGCCTGTTGAAATTGATGAAGTGGCTGATTATGTCGGTGATTCTTTGTCATTGAGCCAAATTGCATCAAAAACTGATGCAGAAATTATTATATTTGCAGGTGTATATTTTATGGCGCAGACTGCAAAATTGTTATCGCCGAATAAAAAAGTTTTATTACCTCAAATAGAGGCAGGATGCCGCATGGCAGATATGTTAAGTTATAGGCAACTGTTGGAATTTAAGTCAAAACATCCTTCAATTCCTTTAGTTTGTTACGTAAATTCAACTGCGGAAGTCAAAGCTGAGTGTGATATTTGTTGTACAAGTTCAAATGCGGTTCAGATTGTAAAGAGTTTGGGGGTAAGTAAGGTTTCTTTTGTTCCTGACACATATTTGGGCAAATGGGTTGAGAAGCAATTAGGCAATGTTGAAGTTATCACATATCCGGGATTTTGTCCGACACATCTTCAAATAAGACCTGTGGATATTGAAAATGCACGAAAAAAATATCCGGATGCTGTAATACTTGCTCATCCGGAATGTCACATGTCTGTATCTTCAATAGCCGATTATGTGGGTTCTACAACAGGAATTATGAAATATGTGAAAGACAGTAAGAAAAAATCTTTTGTTATAGCAACGGAACAAGGTGTTGTTGACAGATTAAAACGTGATTATCCGAATAAAAATATTATTCCTATAAAAAATAATATCGTTTGTCCAAATATGAAAATGACTTCGTTAGATGATATTTTATATGTTCTTGAAACGGAAGAAAATGAAATTTTTGTTAAAAAAGATATTGCGCAAAAGGCTGTAAAATGTTTGGATGCGATGCTTGAGGTTTCGAAATAATGGAAAATGTTGATGTTATATATGGCAAAAATTCTGTTTTGGAAGCTTTAAATGTCGGAAATCGTGAAATAAATAAGATTTTAATTTCCAAAAATATTCATTCGGATATAAAAATTAATAAAATAAAAGAACTGGCAGCAAATCGCGGAATAGTATTTCAATTTGTCGGCAGAGAAAAATTTCAACCATATGAAGAGTTTAATCATCAGGGTATAATAGCAATGGTTGCGCCGATAAAATATATGGAATTGGAAGATTTTATTCAACAATGCAAATTAAAAAGCGGTTATTGCTCTGTTGTTTTGCTTGATGGAGTTGAAGATGCTCACAATTTAGGCGCGATAATAAGAACTTGTGTTTGTGCAGGAGTTGATGGAATAATAATACCTTCAAGACGAAATGTGCAAGTTAATTCTGTTGTAGAAAAAATTAGTGCGGGTGCTGTTAACCATATTCCGATAATAAAAGTCAATAGTCCCGTAAATGCGATACAAAGGTTAAAAGAAAACGACTGGTGGGTAATTGCAACAGATGCAAGTGCAAGTGATAATTATTATGATGTTAAATATAATGATATGAACTTTGCAATAATAATGGGTGCTGAGCATGCAGGAGTGTCAAAATCTTTATTAAAAGCTTCTGATTTTGTTGTAAAAATACCTATGCAGAATAATTTTAATTCTCTAAATGTTTCAAATGCGTTGAGCGCAATAATTTTTGAAACTTTAAGACAAAAATTGACAGGTAATACATCTAAAAAATAATACGGTTGTACGGTTTCAAAATTATTCTTTGGTAATATCATAAGTAATAATTGAGGTTATAAAATGGGCAAAAGTTTAGACAATTTTAGTATACTGCCGGATGAAATATCAGATGAAAGTGTGGATTTTCATAAATTACAAATGGAGGCAGAAACTGAAGAAGACGGTGAAGATGTCTTAAAATCGGTTGAAGCTCCTCGAGTTCAAGAAAGTTTGGTTTCTGTTAATTCTGATGATAGTGTAAAAATATATTTAAGACAAATAGGGAAAATACCTCTTTTGACGCCGGAAGAAGAACTTGAGTTGGCACGTAATATTCAGGAAAATAATGATACTTTGGCAAAAGAAGCTTTAGTAAATGCAAATTTGCGATTAGTTGTAAGTATTGCAAAGAAATATATCGGCAGAGGACTTACTTTTTTGGATTTAATTCAAGAAGGTAATATGGGCTTAATAAAAGCTGCGGCAAAGTTTGATTATAAAAAAGGCTATAAGTTTTCAACTTATGCAACATGGTGGATTCAGCAAGCTATCACTCGTGCTATTGCCGATAAAGCCAGAATTATAAGATTACCGATTCACATGATAGATTCTATCAGTAAAATTCGTAAAACAACTTTGGATTTGACTTCTGAACTTGGCAGATCTCCGACAAAACAAGAAATAGCTTATAGAATGGGAATGTCTGTTCAAAAATTGACCGCAATAATAAAATCAGCTCAATCAACAGTCAGTATGGATACCCCTGCAACAACAGAAGAAGAATCTTCAAAAATATCTGATTTTATAGTGGATAATTCTATGGTTTCTCCTGATAGCAGGGTTACTCAAGATA
Source organism: uncultured bacterium (assembly GCA_900314375.1). Taxonomy (GTDB): domain Bacteria; phylum Cyanobacteriota; class Vampirovibrionia; order Gastranaerophilales; family Gastranaerophilaceae; genus Zag111. The sequence continues at coordinate 3,259 of OMVC01000131.1, read as the reverse complement.
ATATGCTTGAAGACATCAGGGATATCCTTGATAAATTAAGCCAAAAAGAACGTGACGTATTAATTTTGCGCTATGGCTTGGATAATAACGGAGCAAGAAAAACACTTGATGAAATAGGTACTCAATATGGTGTATCCAGAGAAAGAATACGCCAAATTGAAACTCGTGCAATTTCTAAACTTAAAAAATTATGCAAAAATGATGAAATCCACGAAGGTTTAATGAATTATTTTGCTACATAGTTTAATCCATATTTGCAATCGGATAACAAGTTTTTAGTAATCGCGGAATGTTCAAATCTATTTGGGAATATATTGCATTTTGTTCAAAATCAGCACGAGCCAGTATTTCTGCTGTTGGTGAAATGATTAGTGAAGTCCCCAGTGTAGCACGATCTGAACTGAATTTTCCTGTTTGGTTACAAACAACAAGGTAGAACATATTGTCATAAGCTCTTGTTCTGTTCATTGAAATCCACATTTCTTGTGCGGCTTCAGGATTTTCATAAATTTCTGTCGGAATAATCCATGCTGTCGGCAAAACAACGAGTTCTGCCCCCATTTTTGCCAATTTTTTAAAATGCATAGGATATCTTATGTCAAAACAAATTGCCAAACCTATTTTGCCTATATCTAAATCCAAAACGACTTCTTCATCTCCGGCAGTAATTAATTCTCCTTCGTTTCCGCCCATATAGTTATATAAGTGAATTTTTCGATATTTACCGACGGTTTCTCCGTTCCTGTTTACGACAAAAGTAGTGTTAAATAACTTGTCTTTGCTTTTTTCTATCACAGAACCTGCAACAATATTAGTATTATATTTTTTTGCAAGTTCTTTTATGAAGTTTATTGTTTCGCCGCCTGTTTCGTCTTCGGGATAATTTTTAAACGACATGTCACTTATTCCTGATGAAAAAAATTCAGGCAGAACTACTAAATCAATTTTTTTATCAGAGTTTTGTTCGATAATATTTTTTACTTTTTCTAAATTAGTATGTTTATTATTTATAACGGATTTCATTTGAATATTTAATATTCCGACCATATTATTCTCCCTTTGTTATTATTAATTCTATTATAAAAATTATATTAAAAAATTCAATCTTCCGGTGTATGCAAAACGTATGATATATTAATATAATGGTCTTGTAAGGGGAGAGATATATGTTATCACAAACATTAGATGAGATAATGACAAAAGCAAAACGTTTTGAGCACATAACAAGAGCTACAAAATTTAGTTCTGTGTTCAAAACAACTGATGAGCAAGACGAGCAATTGATGCAAAAGCGTATCTCAAAATATTCTGCAAAAGTGCAATCAAATGTGCAAGAAGAAAATTGGGAAGTAGAAAATTTGATAGTGGAAGATCCTGATGAAGTTAAATTCGATATTGAATTTAAGCATTCGGAAGGAGAAAGAAAGCCGTTTTTTAAGGCAATTAGTTTAAAATTAAGCAAAAAATTACAATATCAAGCTTGAAAAAAGCTTGATTTTTTGTTTATATATAAACGGACAGGAGGGATATTATGTTTCAAGTATATACAGCAAAAGATAAATCAGAATTATCAAAAAATTTAATCGGCGAATTCAAAGAATATGATGATGCAATGGATTGCGCGGAACAAGCCATAGAAGGTAAAGAAGGTTTGCGCTACATTGTGGAAGAAACAAACGGATGTGTAGACAGTTATGGCGAACTTATTGCAACGGTTGTTGCAGAAAGTGACTAATATAATAAGAAATAATACAAAAAGAATGGAAAGGGGCTCGTCGCCCCTTTCCATTCTTTAAATGAACTAAATTCAGTATTTTTAACTGACAAATATATAAACGGTATAAAGTGGGCAAAACTTTAATATTTTTGCGAAATCGTTACAAATATTAATAGTGTATTATAGACACAGTGTTTGTTTTAGGGTTTCGATTGCACGCTCGGACATCAATTGTCCTTTTAATTTTTTGTTTTTACGTTCTTTTTTAGGGAGTTCAACAGGCGGGACTATTCCCCAATTTGAATTTATAGGTTGAAAACTGTCGTTTTCCGGATTTGTTATGTAATGAGTCAAAGCTCCAAGCATGGTTTCGTTTGGTAATTCAAGCAATTGTTCATTATTTAAAAATTTTGCCATATTAATACCTGCCAATAAGCCTGAAGCTATTGATTCCGTGTAACCTTCGGTTCCCGTTATTTGTCCTGCGAAAAATAAATCTTGTCTTTTTCGGGTTTGGAGTGTCGGGTGTAAAAGTTTTGGTGAATTTATAAATGTATTTCTGTGCATAACTCCGTATCTTACAATATTGCAATTTTCAAGTCCCGGTATTGATTGCAAAAGTTCTTTTTGGCTTCCCCATTTTAAGTTTGTCTGGAAACCTACAAGATTATATAAGGTTTTGGCGCTGTTATCTTGTCTTAATTGGACGACGGCATAATTTTTTTCATTCGTTCTTTTATCTATGAGTCCGACGGGTTTCATAGGGCCAAATCGCAGTGTGTCTTCTCCTCTGGAAGCTAAAACTTCAATCGGCAAACAGCTTTCAAAAAATTTTGCACCTTTTTCAAAATCGTGTTGTTCAATACGAGGGGCATTAATTAAAATATTATAAAATTTTTCGTACTGTTCTTTATTCATAGGGCAATTTATATAAGAAGCTTCTCCTTTATCATATCTGCTTGCCCAAAACGCAATATCGAAATTAATACTGTCACATTCCACAATAGGCGCTATTGCATCAAAAAAGTGCAAATATTCGCTATTGGTAAATTCCTTTATGCTCTGTGCAAATTTGTCGCTTGTTAATGGTCCTGAAGCAATAATTGTCGGTGTGTTTGGAATTACTGTAATTTCTTCCCTTATCAAATTTATGTTAGGATTTTGTTCAATTTTGTTTGTTACTGTTTGAGAGAATTTGTGCCTGTCAATTGCTAAAGCATTTCCTGCAGGTACGGCACATTCTTTTGCTATTTTTATAAGTTCTCCGCCTAAAATTTCCATTTCATGCTTTAATAAACCGCTTCCGTTTGTCAAGTCATATGAGCCAAGACTGTTTGAACATACAAATTCCGCGCAATCTTCCGTTGTGTGCGCACCTGTTTTTGTATGCGGACGCATCTCGTATAAGTTTACTTTAAATCCTCTTTTTGCAAGTTGTAATGCGGCTTCTGAACCTGCTAAACCGGCTCCGATAATATTTACTTCCATATATTAAAGTCTATTAAAGATAATATTTTATGTCAATTTATTGATTTATAAATT
>OMVC01000012.1 GCA_900314375.1 uncultured bacterium | reverse complement strand
TCTGCGGCTACAATGAGTAATTTGCAAGGCGAAGAAGAGAATCCGAATTTAATTACTATGGCAGAGCCCGCACAAAATTTTGAAATCGACGACGCAACCTATGTAATGCAACCGAAAACTGTTAAAGAAACACAAGATGTAAAAAAAGCCCCTTATGGCTGGAATTTATTCCTTCAGGATGATATTGTTGAAGTAAATAAGGGACATAATGCTTTAGGCAATTTTGATATGGTTTATACAAATAATAGAATTGACGAATCCGGAAGTATTTCTGATGTGTATATTGTTCAAAAATCCAGAGATATACCTGCAAAATCGGCATTCCATCCGCCAAAAGTATTCAAACTGATGTATCATAACATTGGAAAAGATAAAGAATTTTGTGGAGTAATAACAAAAGAGGATTTGTTGGATGAAAATGGACAATATATTTCCGGTATTGAAAAAGAAATTCGCCTAGATGATGATACTGCTCAGAAGTTAATTGATTTAGTTACTAATCATTCAAAATGGAAAAATAATACATTTATTAAAATTTGTGAAACTAAATCTGAACGTTTATTCCCTACCACTAAATATTAATAAATGTAACAATATAAATTAAAATGTGCAAAAAATCAAAGAAAATATTTTTCATGTAAATAGTAAGTTGATTATGATTTTTAAGAGTGCACGCGTATGAGTTTAGAATTCTATAATAAAAATATAAATACGAGACCGGCTGAAGAAGTTTCTACCCCATCACCCAGTCCTTCTCCTGCGGTTGGTGCTCCTGCGCAAAAACCAAAAGGACCTTCTATTTTTACCTCTGATGATGCGGTGCCTGTACAAGGTTCATCTAATGAGCCTATTCAAATGACAAGTAGTTCTGCTACAGGTTCAAAATTTTCCGGTCTTCAGTTGTCTGGAGAGAGCGGTGAAAATTCAATAAGTCCACAAGCAAATCCTGAGCAACAAAAACTAGAAGAGGATTTCGCTCAATATGTAAAAGATCAAAATTTACCTAAAAATATCACATTAGAAGAATATATTGATATATTGTTTAATAAAAATGAGAGTGAATTAACCCCTCAAGAAGCAAATTTTATTCAACGCTATACGGCTATTGTAACAAAAGAAGATTATTCATATCAAGTTTCTAAGCCATCAGTCCCGCAAGAGACACAGCTTGATGAAAAAACCAAACAGCGAATTTCTGAATACGATGCAATATTAAAGGATCCAAATCCTGAAACCACACCTTATCAAAAAAATTCTAAAATTATTGATAAATATCTGTCAGAACATGATCCGGAATATCAAAAATTAACAAACCCGCGTCAAAAACGCGAATATAGGGATGCTATTATACATGATTTTATGGAAGCTATACACCCAGGAAACAAAACCCAAGCGCAGCGCAGAGTTATACAATTAGAAATAGCTAAAATATTTGTAGATTGCGAAGCAAAAGGTGAAAATGTTCGAGAACTGATGACTCAAGGTCCCGAAGCTATAAAAACTCGTATAGCTCAAATTGGTGAAAAAGAATCGGCAAAAGTGTCAGAATTCTTTGATAATCTTGAACTTGACAGTGAAGCCATAAAAAATATGAAGCCCGAAGATGCCATATATACTATTGGTAAAAAATTAATGATGGCAACAGATTTGGATTTTGATAAAAAATATCCGACAGAGAAACAACAACGTGAAGTTATTTTGAAATATACAAAAGATAAAATTAAAGAATTTACAGGGCTTGATATTGATGCAAAACATATGACTCCAGAACAAAAAGAACATTTATATAAATTTTCGATGGTGTTATTTGAAGAAATTAAAAATGACATGGGCGGGGATTTAAAGAAATTACAGATGATTTCCGATCCAAAAGTTCAAAATAGAATTTTGACGAGAGTCTTTTCGCAACATCCTGAATTAATAAACGGAGCTTCAAATGAAGGTAAAGAGATATTAAATAATTTAAAAGTCAGAGCAGATGTTGCTGCGCAATTGTATGATACACAGGAAGTAGTTACAGAGGGCGACATTTATAATTTCTTAAAAAATATTAAACCTGAAGATTTAACCCAAGAGCAAAAAGATTTACTAAATTTCTATTCAAAAATTGAAGAAATGTCTGAGGGTAATAAAGAGCTTGTCAAAAAAATATTTAGTGAGCAAGCAACATTTGACAGTTTAATTGGAAAAGCAGCAATCTCTGGTATGACACCAAAAGATTATGTTATGTCGCAATTAAAAGATAAAAGCGGGAATCTGTTAAAAGATGAAGCTTTATTTAAAGCCCTAGAAAAAATATGTCAAAGTGCTAATGGTGATAAGGATGCAACAACAATATTACTGTTAAAAGATATATTAACCAATGATTTACATTTACAAAAGAAAGATGCAAATAGATTTATAAATGGATTAACTTCTCCTGAAGCTGTCGCTTTTGATGCGGCTAAAGGAGGTCGTCATTTGGCTAAATTAATGAATGTTAAAGCTGAATGTTGTGATAATAATAACGAATTGGCATCTTTTGGTAATGCGGTAAAATGTTCTGTAAAAGTATTGGATAATAAAACAGTATCAGATATATATTCAGAATTAGAGACAAATACATTTGATAATTATATTACTTCAGGTATTAACCAATTCAAATCAGCTAATGATGCATTGGATATTTCATACAATATTATTAACAATGATAATGTTGCTGATTCAAGAAAATCTTCATATACAAGATCATTAGTTGCAACATGTACAGATTCACAACGTCAATTAACATATTCAAATGAATTATCAAAACTTGACAACAAAGCTGTAAATGAAGGTTTGGCTGCTGCAGAACCGTATGTTGATAATAGCGTAAGAAGTCAATACAGCAGGAATATTGACAATTCAGTTGCTCGTATGGAACAATCCGGCAAGTATTCAAAAGAAGAAATCGCGCAAATGAAAAAAGATATTCAAAAAGCGCGCGAAACCGGAATGACAAAAGCTGAAACGACCCAAGCTAAAAAAACACAGCAAAAAGTTAAAACTGCAACTCAAAAAGCTCAACAACAACAAAAAGCAGAACAAAAAGCTCAAAAAGAAGCGCTTGAGCAAAAACAACAAACAGTTTTAACACACGCCAAAACAGTTATTGCATCCGTTACAGCAACAAAAC
>OMVC01000191.1 GCA_900314375.1 uncultured bacterium | reverse complement strand
TTTCCCATGGTTACGCTGGCCTGATAGGCAAAGCCCTAGTCCTTTGTCCGGTGGTAAGAGGATAAGAAGGCAGTATGATAAGCCTTTAGAAATAAATAGCCTGACCTCCTGACTTCTGTATGCTTGACATCTGCATAGGATGAGGCGGTGTTTCCCGTAGTACAATACATTTAACAAAAAAAGGAGAAAAAAAGATGCCAACAGCTTCTATGATTGAACTTTTGGAATCAGGTGTACATTTTGGTCACCAAACACAAAGATGGAACCCTAAAATGAAACCGTATATTTACGGTGCAAGAAACGGTATTTATGTTATCGATTTAAGAAAAACTACCGTATTATTAGATGAAGCTTATGATTTAGTAAGAGAATATGCAGCAAAAGGAAGAAATATTCTTTTTGTCGGTACTAAAAAACAAGCAGCTGAAGTTGTAGAAACAGAAGCAAAAAGATCAGGAGCATACTATATCAACAGACGTTGGTTAGGTGGTATGCTTACTAACTTTGAAACTATCAGAGGCAGAGTTAACAAATTGAAAGAATTAGAAGAATTTATCGAAAACGGTCATGCTGAAAAACTTCCTAAAAAAGAAGTTGCTCAATTAAACAGACAAGTTGCTAAATTATCTAAAACTTTAGGCGGTATCAAAGAAATGAGAGGTTTACCTGAATTAATCTTTGTTATCGATCAAGAAAAAGAAGATATTGCTATTAAAGAAGCTAACAAATTACATATCCCTGTTATTTGTTTAGCTGATACTACAGCTAATCCTGACGGAATTGATAAAATTATTCCGGGTAACGATGATGCTATTCGCTCTATTCAATTGATTACTTCAAAACTTGCTGATGCAGTTTTGGAAGGTAAACAATTAAGAGAAAACAAAGCAGCTGAAGCAAAGAAAGTTAAGAAAATCTCTGCTGAAGATGCAGGTGTTACTGAAGAAGCAAAAGTAGAAGAATAATGTAAACAGTTGAATAGTTGTATGGTTGAAAAGTTGAGAGGTTTATATCAGTTTTTGCATAACAAATGTGCAGAATAACGAAATAGCCATTCAACCGTTAAACCATTCAACCCTTCAACAACTATAATAAGTAATAAAATAAGGAGATAGTTCACAATGACAATTACAGCTCAAATGGTAAAAGAACTTCGCGATAAAACAGGCGCAGGTATGATGGATGCTAAAAAAGCTTTAGTTGAAGCTGATGGTGATATGGAAAAAGCATCTGAAATCCTTCGTCAAAAAGGTATCGCTTCAGCTGATAAGAAAATGGGCAGAATTGCCGCAGAAGGTCGTGTAGAATCTTATGTTGATGCTAACGGCGGTGCTATGATTGAAGTTAACTGCGAAACAGATTTCGTTGCAAAAAATGACGAATTCAAAGCTTTAGCAACTGGTTTGGCAAAAAATGTTCAAACTCAAAAACCTGCCGATGTTGATGCATTGCTAGGTTTAACTTGTGCTGATTGCGGTAAAGTTATTGCTGATGCGTTAAAAGAAAAAATCGCTTCTATCGGTGAAAAAATTACCGTAAGAAGATTTGTAAGATATGAAGGCAATGTTGCAACTTATATTCACAACGGCAAAATCGGTGTTTTATTGAATACTGATGTTAAAAATGATGAATTAGCAAACGATTTATGCTTGCATATCGCTTCTTGTGCGCCTCAATTTATTTCAAGAGATGAAATTCCTCAATCTGTTATTGATGAAGAAACAAGAATTGAAATGGGTAAAGAAGATTTACAGAAAAAACCTGAAGCAATCAGAGGGAAAATTGTTGAAGGTCGTATTAACAAATTGATGGCTGAAAGATGTCTTTTAGACCAAGGTTTTGTTAAAGACCCTAACCAAACTGTTGCTCAACTTATTGAAGGCAAATTGAAAGTTTTGGGCTTCACCAGATACGAACTTGGTGAAGGACTTGAAAAACGTCAAGACAACTTTGCAGAAGAAGTTATGAGCCAATTAGGTTAATAATTTAGAATATTATATAAAAAACGGTATTCATATTAATGGATACCGTTTTTTAGTTATTGAGAAAAGTTTTTTCAAATTCTGTTAAAAGCTTTGCGGGAGTTGTGTTAAACCCATTTGCAATTTTTATCCAGACGCCCATTTTTATATCTTGTTTCAAATTTTCAATTCGACTCAATATAGCAGGCTCTATATCATTTTCTATAGCAAATTTGTTTAAAGTTATGCCTGTTGCTTTTCTTTTTTCTCTTATAAAATTTCCTAAAGTTTTATATTGCATTTTCTCAATTATTAACTATAATGGGAATTATTTCATTGAGATATCTCAACAAATTATAAGGTAATTTTTTTATGGATAAAAGGACAATATTAATTGATTTGGATGGAGTATTAAATACATATGACGGGCAATTTGAAGATTTTTTTATTCCTCCGATAGCGGCGCATGCATATGAATTTATAAAAGAATTATCAATTGATTATAAAATTGTTATTTTTACATCAAGAAATCTTTTGTCTGCTTCAAAATGGGTTATGGATAACAAGCTTGAAAACTTTATTTCAGATGTAACAAATATAAAAATACCTGCGTTTTTAATAATTGATGATAGGTGCATAAACTTTAGCGGAAACTTTTCCGAATTAAAATATAATATAGATAATTTTATACCTTGGTACAAAAAGTAATTTTCAAATTTGATTTATGGTATCATGAAATAAAAACAAGGAGGGTTTATGGCGTTATTACATACAATGATAAGAGTTAAAGATATTGAAAAAAGTTTAGATTTTTATACAAATTTATTTGGCATGAAGATTGCGGAAAAACGCCGACTTGATGATTGTTGGTTGTATTTTTTGGAAGATGAGCAATCCGGTTATCAAATCGAATTGACATATAATGACGAAACTCCTCAAGAGGGTTATGTAATCGGTTCAGGATTCGGACATTTTGCGTTTGGAGTTGAATCGATGAATGAATTTAGCAAAAAATTAAATGATTTCGGGTATAAATATTTGTATGAACCGTTTGATTTGACGGGAAAAGGTTCGTCTATTGCATTTATTCAAGACCCTGACGGTTATGAGATTGAAATAATTGAAAAAGTTCAATGGTAAAAAATTATCTCAAATCTTTCATTTCAACTTTTAATTTATCTGAGGCATTCAAATTACCGCTTACAAATATTCGGAATAGAGATATATCTGAAGCCATTGAGGTTTTTATATCGGGGATAAGTTTTATTTTATCTTGATACATGTTTTTTGAGTGTTCCGGTCTGAATACAATACGGTATATCAAGTTGAACGGTATCTTAAATATACGTATTTTCTTTGCTTCTGCCTTATCTCGTCTGCCCCACAAGTTTAAATTTCCGCATTCGTCATCTATATTGTAGTCACCTTCGATAAACATTGATAAGTAATCACTTTTTGAAAATATTTTTACATCATTTACGGTTTCATTATCTATATTGAATGTGCCGTAAAGATTTGAATAGAATTGGTTAGGTTTTGAAAAATCTATATTAATAATCTTGGACAAGGTTAATTTTACATTATATTTTTCTATAAGTTTGTGTCCAAAATTCACTAATTTTGAATGGGATTTTTTCTTCGAATTGTTTATGATAAATTCTTGCGACCCTATTGAAGGTAAAAATCCGTTTGCGATGGCAAATGTTGCTTTTGCTTTAATGTCATTTAGTTTATTTTTAGTGCGAACATGGAGTGTTGCAAAAGCATCTCCTTGAACTTGATTTTTCAGTTTAAAGAAATTTGTTGCAACTTCATTTGAATCAATGTCGGAGGCAAAAAATTCTATATCTGATGAATAATCAGCAAGGTTATATATTCCTTTTGCACTCAATAAGCCTTTTGCATATTGTGCCTTTGGGATTACAAAATTGGCAATATTATTTTTTAATGAACCTTGAATATCTACATTTGTTACATCAAATTTTCGGCTGTATATTTTATCAACTTTTACTCTGCCCTGTTCTACCACAATTTTAGATAACAAATCTTTTTTAGGTCTTTTGCCAGGCTTTTTGGCTTTGTTAAATTTAGACGGTATAGATGTTAATTTACCTCTTTGTACAAAGAAACTGTCTAAATGCACATCTATATCATGAACCAAAATGTCATGTCTGAAATTATTATCTGCAACCGCTTTTGCCGTCATCGGTGAGCCGTAGAAAATTCCTTCGGACTTCAATATCAATTTATTTTTATCTATATTTATATTTGTTTTTTTTAGATTTAAAAAGTCTGCATGAGACGTGTTGTATAAATTCATCGTTCCAAGTATAGTTTTGGGCGCGAAATCATATCTTAAATCCGCATCAAATGTTCCGTTTGTAATATAATCTTTTAAAAATGATTTTATGATATTTATTGAAATATCACCATTTGTTTTTAGTGTAAAATATTGTGGTGTATAATGGACGTTATTCTTGTCAAACAGTCCGTCGCCATATAATAATTTTTCTTTCCTTCCGTTATTAAAAAAAGAATAATCATAAGATGTAACTTTTATAGGATTACCTTCTTTGTGAGTTTGCATTGTAATTTGTCTTATTTTATCAGCAGAACCCAGATGTCCGAATTCAGAAATCAAATCGGATTCTTTCGGCACAGTCAAAATATAATTAACATCAACTTTACCGTTATGGGTATGATATTGAACTTTTGCATCCGCACTACCTTTTATCTGAACAGGTTTAAAGTATTTTGCGCTAAATTTGTTCGTTAATTTTGATGAAACATTTCCTTTTATATGCAAATCATCAGTGAATAATCCCGTTAATAAGAAATCAGTTGTTACGGGTTCTTCTCCAAATGTGCCGACAGTTTTTGCGCTTATTGTCTTATCGTCTTCAAAAACAAAAACGGTTTTAGGTAAATTTATCGGGAATTTAAAATTTGAAAATAAAGCTTTTAAATTATGCCCGATACAATTTCCTTTAATTTTTCCGTTTTTTAAAATCAGATCGACATCCAAAGTCCCGCTCATATTATGAAAGTTTTCTATAAAATTTTTTTTGTTAGGGTGTTTGATATGATAGAAGTAAAGAAAACTTTGTTCTAACTCAGCTATCGGCAATCCTTTACCCATAATATTCAGATTTGTTTCATCACCGGATAAAAACAATTTTGAATTATTGGCTTTAATAGAAAAATTATCAAAGGATAATTTGTTTGAATAAATTATCGTGCCGTCTTCCCCAATGATAACAGGGGCTTTTGTAAAAGGGGAATTGATTTTGGCCGATAAAACAGTTTTTATTTCCCCAAAACTTTTATTTGATTTGATATAATCAATATTCATAAAAGTTTTTTCGTCAAGCAAAATTTTTGCGGTTTTTATGTTTACGGCCGGATAATATGTTATATCAAACGGTTTATTTTCTTGCGTTTCATCTGTTTTTACATATTTTTTTAATGTATATAAATCAATAAAAATACTGTCAGCATCAAGTTTTCCGTGTTTAAAATTTAATAAATTAGCTTGGTATTTAATGTTTTCTATTTTAGCCAAATTTTCATTTTTTACGGAATTACTTTTTATCAGTTTTGCATTCACGCTTATTTCTAAATTCGGTTTGGTTTTTATATCCAAACCGCGTATAGACACAGGCACCCCGATTTTATCGGATAGAAATTTTTCGTATTTAGAAATATTCTTATTTGAAGTTAATACCTTCGGCAATCCAAACAGGAAAAATCCATAACTTCCTAAAATAGAAATTATAACAAAAGATGCTATTGTATATATAAATATTTTAAAATATTTCATTAAAAATATTTTATCATGTACAAATATTTAATGAAAATTAGAGGCGTAGAGACTTGGAGGCGTGGATGCGTAATCTGTTTACACACCCTCTCCTATCCTTTTACACACCCACCCTCAAGGGAGGGAAAATAAAAAAACGAAACAATTTTCCACTTTCCATTTTCAATTTTCCATTATATAAACTTGCCCAAAAGTAAAGCCTGTATTTTTACATACAGGCTATAAATTGAAGTTTACAACTATCCTATTTTTACTCTCTTCTTAAAGCTTTTTTACTTTACTCCCTTAATAAACTAGATATATAATATAAAGTCTTTTACTCTCTTTTTATTTTTTAAAAAATATCCCTAATCTCCAGCTTTAATTACTACTCAATATTTCTCTTTCCCTTTCCAAACTACTTGACCATCACCTCTTTATTCTTTCTCTTTCCCTACTACTCCTTTGTAAAGTTTACCTTTACTTCCCTTCCTTAATCCGGCAACCATATTGGCTTGCTTTCTATACTCATAACTCTAATCCTAAATTTGAAGAATGACAAGTAAAAAAAATATAATATTTTTTTACAATTGCCCATGCCCCTAGAAAGATAAGAAAAAATTCATGTTATTAAATCTTAATGAAGAAAATTTAATGAAATCTTGTAAAAATTTTCACAATTTTTATTTGACAAAACAAAATTACAAGAATTTTATTTTGGCATGCTCACATTATGGATATTATATTAAAATTATGATATATTTTATTTATAAGGACTTTATGAAAAGATTTTATGAAACAAATACAATTACATATAATTTAATGTCGTTTAGCGCGTTTAAAGCTATGCTGATTTTCACATCTTGCCTTGAAGGTCCTAAATCATACGAAGACTTGCAGCAAATAATTAAATCTCATCCATATTTGCGTGAAACTGTTTCAATAGATACAATAAGAATTTATATAAATTCTTTAAAAAAAGTGGGCTGCGTTATAAACAGAATTACTGAGCACCGTATTGCAAAATATTATATCGAAAAGCACCCGTTTGAATTAAAAATAAATGATACCCAAGTAAAAAGTATTAAAAAAATTTTTAAAGCTATTGCAAAATCAATTGACTTTGAAGATTTCATTGCTTTAACAAGCTTTTTTGAAAAATTTTCTGTATATGCAATAAACGAAGAATTACAAGAAGAATTAAGAAATCTTTCTCCGCTCAAAAATATTGATACGCAACTTATACATGATTTGAGAAATTATGTTAGTAAAAAAGCTGAAATTACGGTACTATATAATTCAAAGAATTCAGGTCATGAAGATATTACAATACTTACGGACAAATTATATATTGAATCAAGAAAGCTATACTTATCTGGATTTAATTCTAAATACAAAACATATACTAAATTTCCGGTTAACAATATATTAAAAATACAAAGTGTCAATATAGAAAAACCGACACTACAAACTCCGGAGCTGGTTGTTAAATACGAATATGATAAGACCGAGGATTCGTATATTGAATTATTATCAAATGAAAAAATAATTAAAGAAACAAAAAATAAATATGTAATAGAAATCACATCAAAAAATAAATTTGATATTATCCAAAGAATACTTTTTCATGCAAATAAATGCAAAGTTATATCTCCGACAGACTTTCAACAAGAAATAATTTCATGCTTGGAAAAGATGAAAGAAGGTTATTTTGGCAAACAGTAACGAAAAATTGAATAACGGTTGCCTGAAAATATTCAAGTTTCTAAATCTTTTGTATGAAGATAAGGCATACTATGAGGATGTCATAAATATTTTTAAAGACGATATAAATGAACAATCTGATAATAATTTACAAGTAGTATTAAATAAACATATTAATACCTTGCGAGTTTTTGGCATGAAAATATCAAAACAAAACAACAAATACACACTTGAAAATAGCATGTTCTCTATGCCTTTGACAAATGAGGACTTAAAATCAATAAGCATATTATCAAAAGCTATTGAAAATTTTCCGGATGAAATTAGTAAAAAAAATGTTAATGAATTTATTAATACTATAATTATGAGAATTAATAATGACGACAAATATACATTAACAAATTATACAAATAATTATAATTTCCCTTTTTATTATAAAGATATAAAAGAGCAAATAGAACATTGTAAAACTATTTGTAAAAATAAATGTTTAATAGAAGTAACATATAAGAAAAATAAAAAAATATTAAAAACCAAATGCCAACCCAACGAACTGATATACGATACCAAAACAGTAAAATTATCGGTTTATGATACACAAAAACACAGTACATTAAAAATACCTATACAAAATATATTAAATATAGCAGAATTTCATTCGCGTAATTTGGATAAAACAATATGTACAACAGTAGTTTTCAGACTAAAAGGAAAACTTGCAAAAGTATACAGAATTCGCTCGCATGAATATTTGCGAGATAATGAACCTGACGGGAGCATTATTATTGTCAATCAGGATGAGCCGTTTGATGAGTTAATCACAAGATTAATGAGATATAGAAACCTATGCGAAATTATATCGCCCAAATTTATGCGTGATAAAATGATAGAAACAATTAATGAAACTTTAGAAAAATATAAAGAGGAGAAATCATGAAAAAAAGAGTAATATTTTTACTGGCAATATTGATTGGTACAACCGCTGCAATTGCAGCTACATATAAAGTTAACACATCAGGAGTTGTAAAATCATCCGGCAAAGCAATCTCCTCACCTGCCAATACTGTAAACCAAAATTATTATAATAATTATAATGCACAAAGTTATGTTGCATCAAATATGGTTAATGCCGAACCTGTCGGAATAATAGAGATTGTTATGGATTATTCGGGTTCAATGGCAAATTGGATAGGGGTAGCAAAAAGAAGTATGACTTCTATTGTCAGCCAAATTTCACCATCTACTCAATTGGGATTTAGAGTTTTTGGTCATGATAATTACGGCAATAATCCTTCAGGCAGTGTTGTGCAAGAAGTTAAACGTATGGTAAAAAAGGGCAACAAGGTTACCGTCGTAACTCAAAAAGGACCTGTCGGTTCAATTTCAGGAGCATGCAGTGCAACCCAGCAAGTAGCACCAATCAATCAGGCAAATGCATCGTTACTTCTGACGGGTATGAATTCCGTCGATATCGGCGGAGCAACTCCGATGGTTTATGCGCTCGACAGGACGGTATATCAGGATTTTGCCAATTTTGACACAGTTACGCCGAAGAAAATCGTTTTAATAACGGACGGAGGAGAAAACTGCGGAGGTAATCCTTGTGAATTTGCAAAAAGATTAATGCAAAAAAGAAGTGATGTACATATTGATGTTGTTTTAGTTTCATCATATTCAAAGGCGCTCACCTGTTTAGCAACAACAACGGGCGGACATTTTTATAACATAAATAATTTATCAGATTTTTCTACCGTTATAAATAAATCAATTCAATCACAGCCAAATCCGATTGCAGCAGGTTCAACTCAAAAACCGTCGGAACAAAACTATGAATTTATTGATTTTAATGAAGGACAATAATAAAAATATGAAAAAGGCGGGGTTAATTTTATTTTTAAGCGTTTTGCTTTTGGGAATAATGATTCCCGTTTTTGGTGCATATTACGCTAATATTCCTCAGACAACTTTACAGATTGCGCGCAATGCCATGAACTCGTCATACAATGCAAATTCCAAGCTTGTTCGTGTCGGTATCGGTAACCAAAATTTCTCTTCTTATGTAAGAGAAAGTGCTTCAATATACGGCACAGGCGAATTTGAAATCTATAATAAAAATACATATATGACTACCTTAGATTCAAATAATCAAGTGAATATTTCAATGGTAGGAAAGATTTTTGTACTGACTGATATTGACGGAAACGTTATAAACAAAGTCTCAGGCCCAATTATCTTTAAAACCGACTTTGGTTTTTTAGGAATAAAAGATTTAAAACGCGGCGGTAAAGATGCCGTTTATCGCGGACAATTGGAATTGATTTGTGCGGGCGAAGGTAAATTTTATGTAGTAAACAGTTTGAATGTGGAAGATTATTTAAAAGGAGTTGTCCCAAACGAAATGCCGGTACATTTCGGCTTGGAAGCTCTAAAAGCTCAAGCTGTCGCCGCCAGAAATTATGTTTTATCTCCAAGAGTAAAAGCAAATCCTAATTATGATGTAGTGGATTCTGTCGCCAGTCAGGTATATTACGGCGCAAATACCGAAAAAGATTTATCAAATCAAGCAGTAGATGAAACCATGGGAATCGTTGCAACATACAATTGGGATTTGATATTGGCTCTGTATTCTTCAACCGCCGGCGGATACACTGAAAGCTATGAGAATGCTTTCTCTGACCCAAAAACAAAAGTTTTTCCGGCTGATTCAAAACCGTATTTAAAAGCGGTACCTGATAATGACAATTTCACCCCTCTTAATACCGAAGAAGAAGCGGAAAAATTTTATACAACAAAGCCGAAATCTTTTGATGTAAATTCTTCATATTACCGTTGGGAGCGCGAATGGACTCAAGAAGAACTTCAATCGGAAATTCAAAATAATATAGTTGCGCAAAGCGCTGCAGGGTTTGTTCATCCTGTCGTTCAAAAAGGTGAAACTATCGGAAAAATTTTGCGTTTAGAAGTATTAGAGCGCGGATTATCAGGAAAAATAATGAGGTTACAAATAGAAACCGATAACGGGAATTATACAGTCGAAAAAGAGCTTGTTATAAGAAGATTATTTACTAATAAAGGAAAAGCTTTGCCGAGCGCGAATGTTGTATTTAAACAAAAATTTGATGACGAAGGAAATTTAAAAAGTGTCAAAGCCTACGGCGGTGGTTACGGACATGGTGTCGGTATGAGTCAATTCGGAGCAGGATATATGGCAACAAGTCTGCATTTGCCTTATGAAAAGATTTTACAACACTATTACAGCGGAATTTCTTTAACAACCGAACCGTTTATCATATCTTCAAACAGCGCTCAAAATAAGGTTACTCAAACATTTTTTGCTAAAAACGGCGAAGGAAAGTTAATTGTAGATAATAAATACAAAGTTAGATATATTGATGCATGTATTAATAATGTTGATGAAAAAATTGAACTCGATACCTCTCAACGGATAAATACGATTGATATATCAAAATATTTACAAAAAGGTATAAATACGATAACATTTTATTACCCATTGAGTTCGGGCAGTAATAAAGGGCTCAGAATGTATGTTGAATTGACGGGAAAGTATGACTACTCAAATTAAAGAAGAAAAAACAACAAGTGTATTAAAGGCAGCTTGGTTAATAATGGTAGTTACTATAGTAAGTAAACTTATAGGGTTTGTGCGCGATATTGTTATAGCGAATTATTACGGTGCGTCCATGGTTTCTGATGCATATTACTATGCATATCAAATTCCCGCATTATCTTTAATACTGTTAGGCGGTGTCGGTGGTCCTTTCCATAGCGCAACGGTTGCTATTTTTTCTAAACTTATACCTTCACTAAAAGAAAAACCGTCAGAAACCGTTAATAAATTATATTCAACATTTATGACGGCGACAATAATATTTTTCTTACTGTTATCCGTTATAATGTTTATTTTCCCCCGTCAAATAATGGGGATAATTATTTCGGGCGGTTCATCAGAAATGATTAATCTTGCCGCGACACATTTGCAAATTATGACACCTTTGCTTGTCATTGGCGGAATTGTCGGAATTTATTACGGAATACTTGTTATATATAAGCAATTTATGCTTCCGAATTTGTCGCCTATTATAATGAGTTTGGCAATAATAGGGATAGTAATTGCCGCACCTAATGATTCAAAAGGCTTGGCTTTAGCTTGGGCAACCACAATAGGTGCAATATTACAATTGATAATCCAATATCCGAATATAAGAAAGCTCGGATACAGGTTAAAACCAAACTTTGCTTTTACAAACAACCCTCATTTCAAAGAAATAGGCGAATTGTTATTTCCTGCAATATTGAGTTCAACGGTCGGGCAGGTGCACATATATGTGGATATGTTTTTTACATCTTCAATATCGGAAGGAGCGTGGACTGCAATCGGCTATGCAAACAGAATTTTTCAATTTCCTGTCGGGATTTTGGTTACGGCATTTTTAGTCCCGTTATTTCCTATATTTGCGCGCCTTGTTGGTGATAAAGATTTTGACGGAATAAGAAATTATTTTAATAAAGGGGTCGGAGTATTATTTTTTGGTGCAATTCCGATTATAATAGGTATTTTAACTGTCGGAACGGATGCCGTCAGTTTGGTTTTTGAACGCGGAGAGTTTGATTCGACTGCAACATTTATGGTCGCAGAAGCACTATGGTTCTTATCTGTTTCAATAATACCTTATGTATTTAGGGATTCTATTACAAGAGTTTATTATTCGTTCAATGATTCTGCAACGCCGTTTACGGTTGCATTTTCATCGATTGTTTTGAAAGTATTTTTAAACTGGATTTTAATATCAAAAATGGGATTTGGCATAGGCGGAATTACGTTGTCAACTTCGCTTGTTACTCTGTTTAATGCTTGTGTTTTGGGAATATTAATCGTAAAGAAAATGAGAATGAATTACAGAGAACTGTTTATAAACCTGTTTAAAATGATAATTGCAGGGATTGCAGCAGGTATAATATGTTTTATTACAGCGCAACAGTATGACAAACTTGTTCATTTATCAAAAATACCGTTTGAATTATTAAAAATAATGTTAGTCGCATTTATCTGTTTAATAATTTATATTCCTTTGAATTTGATTATGAAAATGGATTATGCAGGAGAATTGTTTAATAGATTAAAGTCGAAAATTAATAGATAGTAGGGGGTAAAAATTTTTTACTCTCAGGATTAAATTAACAATATGAAATTGAAGATAGGTCAAGCTTTAGATAACAACAGTGTACGTTTGGATTATGTCAAAACTTCCGGTAGTCCGATTGATATGCCGAGTTATATAATAGATAAAAATTCGGCAGACGAATTTGTAAAAAAATATAATAAAAAATTAGAGACATCATCAACAAAATCATTATTCTCCACATTGGTTGGAAGTATGATGGGGCTTGGGATTGCGTTAAAAAAACATAATCAAAAATTTATGCGTATAGCTACAGGCATGTCCTCCGGTGCAATAGCCGGTCTTGTTACATCCATGATTGCGATAAGGCATGACAAAAATAAATTAATGGATAAATATAAAGTGTTGGAAATTGAAAAATAAATACAAATATTTACCTCTGAATATAAAAATAGAGTTGTGTTTGTAATTCTTATGTAGTCAAACTTTTTGCTATATTGCCCGTATCAATAATTGTAAAAATTTTTCAGTAAAAATTGTTACAAAATTTTACAATATTTTTCTAATGATGAACATGAAATATTGACTATGAATATTGATGTTATATGATAAGAGAACATGCAAATGTAAAGTAAGGCTAACTGTGCCCAAATCATTGGAAGTTTGATTATGAGTGAGTTTCACCGGCTTTACAAACCCATGAAAATTGCATTATTTATCAATAAAATTGTAAAAATAGAGCATGAAAAATTTTTTAATTTTCCATTTTCAACTTTCAATTTTAGAGGATAGAGGGTCAACAGCCATAAGTTAGAAAAATTTTTGTTAGTACACCATTTATATATGAGGTGATTTAATGTCTAAGACACAATTTGCGAAAAGAGTAACGCCGATGGGTATTCCTCATACTCGTTTGGACGATTTACCCGATCTTATTGAGGTGCAAAAAAAATCATTTGAATGGTTTTTAACGGAAGGTTTAAAAGAAGAATTATTGGCTTTTTCACCTGTTAAAGACTACACAGGCAGATTAGAATTGCACTTTTTACCGAATTATACTTTCGACAATGCGAAGTATACAGTAGAGGAAGCAAGAATACATGACGCAACTTATGCAAAACAATTGCGCGTTATGATAAGACTTGTAAACCGTGATTCCGGTGAAATTAAGGAACAAGAAGTTTACATCGGTGATATCCCGACAATGACTGATAAGGGTACATTTATTGTAAACGGTGCGGAACGTGTAATCGTTTCTCAGATTGTTCGTTCTCCGGGGGTTTATTTTGACAAAACCATTTCTCCGAACGGAAAACGTTTGTACAATGCTACAATGATTCCTAACCGTGGGGCATGGGTTAAATTTGAAACTGATGCTAATGATGTTATACACGTTAAGATTGATAAGAACAGAAAAATCTTGGCTACAACATTGTTAAAAGCTATGGGTATCACTGTTGCGGAAATGGAATCAAAATTCACACACTTTGATTTCTTGAAAAAAACTTTGGATAAAGACACAGCTGAAACAACAGATGATGCTTTAATTGATTTATACAAAAAATTAAGACCTGGAGATCCTGCATCTCCTCAAGGCGGACGTCAAATTTTGGAATCAAGATTCTTTGATGCTAAAAAATATGATATCGGTCGTGTAGGTCGTTACAAATTAAATAAAAAATTAAACTTAAATGTTCCTGCAAACCAAAGAACATTGACGGTTGAAGATATTGTTTCAACAATCGAATATTTAATCAATTTAACTTATGATGAAGGAACATTGGATGATATTGACCACTTGGGTAACAGAAGAATTCGTTCAGTCGGAGAATTGTTGCAAAACCAATTCAGAGTCGGTCTTTCAAGAATCGAAAGAATCGTAAAAGAAAGAATGACATTGCAAGATTCTGAAACCTTAACTCCGTTGAACTTATTGAACACTAAACCTTTAGTTGCTTCATTAAAAGAATTCTTCGGAAGTTCTCAATTATCACAGTTTATGGACCAAACAAACCCGTTAGCTGAATTAACTCACAAAAGACGTATTTCAGCTTTAGGGCCTGGCGGTTTGCAAAGAGAAAGAGCAGGATTCCCTGTTCGTGATATTCACCCTTCTCACTACGGACGTATCTGTCCGATTGAAACACCTGAAGGACCTAACGCAGGGTTAATCGGTTCATTAGCTACTCACGCAAGAGTAAACGATTACGGATTTATTGAATCTCCGTTCTTCGTTGTTAAAGACGGTGTTGTAACCGACGAAGTTGTTTATATGACAGCTGATGCCGACGAAAACTTCCGTTGCGCTCCTGCTGATGTTAAATTAACTAAAGACAGAAAATTTGTAGAAGATGTTGTTCCAGTAAGATATCGTTCTGAATTCATCATGACAGAAGCTTCAAAAGTTGACTATGTCGGTGTATGTCCTATTCAGATTATCTCTGTTGCAACATCAATGATACCGTTCATTGAACACGATGATGCTAACCGTGCATTGATGGGTTCAAACATGCAACGTCAAGCTGTACCTCTGTTGATTACTCAAAGACCAAGAGTCGGTACAGGGTTAGAATCTCGTGTAGCAAAAGACTCAGGAATGGTTATTGTTGCAGATGTTGACGGTACGGTTGAAAGAGTTGTCGGTGAAGAAATTGTTATAAAAGATCAACACGGCAAATCACATACATATACATTAATGAAATATGTAAGAAGTAACCAGGATACATGTATTAACCAAAGGCCTATTGTTCACGAAGGCGATAAAGTTAAAGCAGGTGATGTAATTGCCGATGGTGCTTCAACTTGCGGCGGTGAACTTTCATTAGGTAAAAACATTTTGGTAGCATATATGCCTTGGGAAGGCTATAACTATGAAGACGCGATTTTACTTTCAGAACGCTGTGTTCATGATGATATCTTCACTTCATTGCATATTGAAAAATTAGAAATAGAAGCACGTCAGACAAAACTCGGACCTGAAGAAATTACCCGTGAAATTCCGAATGTATCAGAAGATGCACTTCGTCATTTGGATGAAAGAGGTATTGTTCGTATAGGTGCAAGAGTTTATCCTGATGATATTCTTGTTGGTAAGGTTACTCCGAAAGGGGAATCTGAACATCCGCCTGAAGAAAAATTGTTAAGAGCAATTTTCGCGGAAAAAGCAAGAGATGTAAAAGATAATTCATTGAGAGTTCCTCATGGCGGCGGCGGCAGAGTACTCGACGTTAAGGTATTTGACAGAGAAAAAGGTGATGAATTACCTCCTGGAGCAAATACTGTAATAAGAGTATATATTGCTCAACGTCGTAAGGTTTCTGTCGGTGATAAACTTTCAGGTCGTCACGGAAACAAAGGTATTGTATCAAGAATACTTCCGAAAGAAGATATGCCGTTCTTGCCTGACGGAACACCAGTTGATATCGTTTTGAACCCTCTGGGTGTACCTTCTCGTATGAACGTTGGTCAGACTTATGAATTATTGTTAGGTTTGGCAGCATACTTGACAGGCGAACACTATGAGGCTCCTGCATTTGATGAAATGTACGGTGAAAACGAATCAGAAATCGTAACAAAAGGCGAACTTTTGAAAGGTATAAAAATGTCAGGTGCCGATTGGGTAGGCGAAGACGGTAAAGTTACACTTATCGACGGAAGGACGGGTGAACCGTTTGACAGACCTGTTGCAGTCGGTTTGACATACTTCTTGAAATTAGTTCACTTGGTAGATGATAAAATTCACGCAAGAAGTACCGGTCCTTATTCATTGGTTACTCAACAACCATTGGGTGGTAAAGCTCAATTCGGCGGTCAGAGATTCGGTGAAATGGAAGTTTGGGCATTAGAAGCATACGGTGCTGCTTATACTCTGCAAGAAATGTTAACTATCAAATCAGATGATGTTAACGGAAGAAACAGAGCTTATGAAGCAATCGTTAAAGGTGATAATATCCCAAGACCTGGTATTCCTGAATCATTCAAGGTACTTGTAAGAGAATTACAAAGTATCGGTTTGGATATTACTGTCGCTAAGAAAGACGGAACAGAAGTAGATTTGATGACAGATATGGACGACTTGAGAAAAGCTGCTCCAAAAAGAACGTTGTCAGATGTGGATTCAGAGTTGTTAAATATCAACTTCTTTGAAACTCCGACTACTTTTGGAGAATTATAATTGGTTGAAAAGTTGAAGGGTTGAAAGGTTGAAAGGTTTGTTTCAGTCCTTCGAATATAATGAAAATGCACGAAGTGCCGAAATAACCATTCAACAATTCAACTATTCAACCATTCAACTCCTAAATTTTACAAAGAAATAAAAGGAGAACATAAAGAAAATGTCAACAAGTATAGATTATTTTGACTATATACGAATAAGCATAGCTTCTCCGGAGCGTGTACTTCAATGGTCACACGGCGAGGTAACCAAACCGGAAACTATAAATTATCGTACATTAAAACCGGAAAGAGACGGTTTATTCTGCGAAAGAATTTTCGGGC
>OMVC01000165.1 GCA_900314375.1 uncultured bacterium | reverse complement strand
AATTCAACATATTTTTGAGATTGTTTCTTAGCCCATGCAGGAGATTCTTCATAGAATTTAGAATGTTGCACGTTTATTTTTATGCCATTGTATCTGTTTTTAGCTGCTTCCGGAAGCGAATCGAGGTTTATTAAATAGTTTTTATATTTACCATTCTTTTCATAAGTACAAGAATATTCGCCACGTTTGCATTTGCGTCTAACCGTTTCTCTGATTTCACCTGTCAGATTACAGACTTCATCCATACTCAGCCAAATAATTTCTGCCATTCTTGCTCCTTTAAAAGCCTAATTTTAGGGCATTTTAGAGTGTACCATCAAACAAGGCAACAAGATATTACCCAACCAGCTATATATGATTTAACAAATAAATACAAACGAACACATAACTTAAAACTTTATTATCATTAAGTTTGAGAGTAAATTATCAGAGAATTTTAAAATTTATATCAGATACTTTTGAAACTTTTCCGACTTTTTGTTTAACAGTTTTAGAACATTCTCATTTTGTGTCTGAGAATTATCATTTTAAGTGATTATTTATAGTGATATTTGCGCAAAACTAAACAAAACCAATGTGGTTATCAATATTTTTTTCATAAAACTCTCCAATTTCTATTTCAGAATATATTGAAAATAATTCAAAATGATTATAGCATATTGTTGTCAGGCGTGTTAAGTCGGAACGGCTATTTAGTGTTGCATGTTTAATAATCTTTACAAAACTTAAAATGGGAAAATTTTCTCGATTAATCGTGAAAATTCTGAAAATTATTGCTATTTAACGGATAAACTAATTTTTAAAATAAATCTACAAAAAATATCAAAAATTATTCATGAACAAAAGTGGAAATACCCTCGTCAATATGTTATAATACCTAATGTAAAAGTATTGACTGGAGTATATGAGAAAAAAGAGAAGACGGAATGAGTCTATATTAAAATACATTCTCGCCTCTGCTGTTGCAGTTGGAGGTTTGGGACTTGTTGCGCCTTCAACTCCGGCAAGTTCTTCGGAATTTCAAAATGCCGAGGATATACATTCAGGTGCTGTTAAGCAAGTAGTTAAGACTGATAAAAAAGATAATCAAGCCCCATTACCTGCGTTGAGTGATTTTGCACAAAAAATAATGATGGAGAATGATACAATTCCGTCTGTATATTCAACAACAGGTGCAAAAGAAGATGAAAAATCCAAAGATTATATTCTGAGCGGTACTGATTCTATTTCAGGCGGCTTTTTGACAAATTCAGGCAAATCAACAATTACCCCAAGGCTGGCGAAAAAACGCTCGACAGTTACAGGCGGTGCTGCAACTGTTACGGATGATGATATTGAAAGAACAAAGAGCGGAGATAGAGAGAGAACAGAGCAAACAACAGGTACTTTAACTGCCGATAAAACAAAGTATGAGAATATTTCTGAAACTGCTTCACAGTGGTTTGGCTCTGATGTAAAAGGCGGCGCTATTTCCTCTGCAGTAGATACCACAATAACAAATTCCATTTTTATAGACAACAGGGCTGTGGGTGCTAGAGGCTATTTAATTTCCGGTAATCATTATGGTTATGGCGGGGCGTTGTATATAGGTGGAAATAGGCTGACCGGTACAATAAACAATGTTCTGTTTGATTCGAATTCTGCAACCGGTGGTAATGGCGGGGCGTTATATTTAGCTGGTGGCTCCCGCAATAGTGCTATGAGTGTGAGTATCACAAATGCTACTTTTAGTAGTAACTCTTCGACTCAATTATATTCTTCGGAGGGCAATGGTGGTGCAATATACTCAACAGGTTATACAAATCTGAATATCACAGATACTGATTTTACCTCAAACAGTGCCGAAGACAATGGTGGTGCTATATATAACAGTGCTAATAACGGAATGTCTGTTGTTGCAGCAAATTCGGATGTCAAGTTTACCGGCAATACTGCAGGCGGTAATGGCGGCGCTATATATAACAGCGGAACTCTTACATTAACAGCCGATAGCAAAAATATTGAATTTTCAGGCAATACCGCAAACGGTACTGCAAATGACATATACAACTCAGGTACTGCCAATGTCCGAGCAAATGATGGGCAAAGTGTTACTTTCGGCGGTTCTATTAATGGTAACGGTACATTGAACCTC
Source organism: uncultured bacterium (assembly GCA_900314375.1). Lineage (GTDB taxonomy): Bacteria > Cyanobacteriota > Vampirovibrionia > Gastranaerophilales > Gastranaerophilaceae > Zag111. Next base: position 4,333 of record OMVC01000165.1, on the reverse strand, counting down.
GGTGCAAACGGCTATACGGGTGCAACAAATTTAAATGGTTCCGTTAATCAAAACACTGTAACAGTCAGGTACGGAACAGCTAATGTTGCGGGCAGTTTAAATGCAAATTCTCTTACTCTTAGTAATGCTGCTACTTTAAAATTGGCTCAGGGTGGTTCTATTAACACAAATACATTTACTAACAGTACAGACACCGATACTTTAGATTTAACAAATAATTCTATTGACAACGGTAATGTAAATTTGGGTACAATTACCGCAACAAACGCTTTGAATCTCAAAATTGATTTAGACGCTTCAAGCGGCACGGCTGACCTTATCAAATTGACATCAACAGGTACTAAGAACAAAATAAATATTACCGATATTAATTTCTTGGGTTCTGCAACAGCGGGCTTGGATCAGGTCTTTAAAGTTCTTGATGTTACCGCAAGCAGCGCTGCTCGTGTGCCTGCTTTAACGCTTGACAGTTCTGTGGGAAGTATTGTTAATACCGTTCGGGTTGAGGGCAGAGATGATATAACTGCGGTTGTCAATTGGAATGATATTTTTGGTGAATATTATCAAGATAGAGAAGATACTTATGATTTTTCTGTTGTGACAGGAACTTCAGGGTATAAAGACAGTTTGGCATACGAACTTTCAAAATCCGTATATGGTCCAAAGAACTATACCGGTACTCTTGATACTCTCTATGAAATAAACAAATTTTTGACATCAGATGCCAGAGAGTTTAATTTTGATTCTGCGGCTAATGAATATGACTTAACTAAGGATTTGTCCGCAACATCAGCAGGTAACTTTACAATCAATGGTGTTAAATCCGGCAACAGCCGTTCAACTATTGACGGTAACGGACATAGTTTGTTTGAAATTTCAAACGGCTCAACAGTAAACATTAATAATACAAAGATTACAAATGCAGCCAATGTTGCAACCGTAAACAGCGGAAACACCTTAGGCTTATCTGATGTTGTGATTGATTCGAACAATACCGCAGGGATATCAAATAACGGTACTTTGTTATTAAGTAATAATAATATTTTGAATAAAGAAGTAAGCGGGACAGGAACAACGAGATTAAACGGTACAACAGATTTGGGTGCTGATTTAACTCAGGGGACTTTGAATTATACAAATAATTCAGTGCTGAATGTTTCAGACGGTGTCGGTGTAACGCTTTCAAATATTACAAATGATACAAACGGCGGCACATTTAATACAAATAATACAACATATTCATCATATACGCTTGGAAATGCAAACTTAGGTTCGGCATTAAATCTTGCTATTGATATGAATATAGCAAATGACTTGACAACACAGGCTGATACTTTTACTTTGACAGGCGGAAGCGGAACATTTAATATTTCGCAATTGGATTTGGCGGGGGCTGAAAATCTCAGAAACCAAACAAGTTCAACAACAATTACTCAACAGATATTGTCAGGTGCGAACGCAAACACAAGATTGACAATTGATAGTAGTGTTAAAAATGCGTATGATATTGCAATTGCCGATGAAACAATAGTCGGAACAGATACATTTAGCGGTACAACTATTAAATATAACGCTATGTATGGTGATTACGAATATACTCGTTCAAGAAATACTGAACTGAGTGTAATTGGTTCATCCGACGGACTTGCAGACACAATTCAGTGGGCTTTGACTGTAACTGACAGCGACAAAACTTATGCAAACCCCGAAGATAATCTGCATTTAATCAATGTTGCAACCGGTTCTGACAGAACCTTTGACTTTGACGGAACAACAGCAACCTTTACTTCAACAGAGAATGCAGGTGCAACAACCGCCGGAAAACTGACAATTGCGGGTACAAAATCAGGTGATAACTATTCAACAATAGATGCTGACGGTTATAATTTGTTCAATATGGAAAATGCCGGCACAACGGTTGAAATAGATAATACAAAAGTTATAAATGCCGGATATGTGGCAAGAGTGGCTGATGGCAATGAATTGATATTGAATAATGCTTATATTGATTCAAGTAACACTTCAGGAATTACAAATAACGGGACTTTGACCTTAAATGGTGCAAATATAATTAACAAAGCGGTTACAGGTGCAGGTACAACATCAGTTAACGGTACAACTGCATTAGGCGCTAATTTAACTCAGAACGGTTTGACAGTATCAAACGGTGCGGAACTGAATAATGCAAGTTCAACAATAACCGTCAATACAACAGGCGCAACTGTCGGTAACGGTGCAATCACAGGTTCGGGAACATTTGTTCTTGCCTCTGACGGAACATTCAGCAACGCAGGCAGTATAACACAAAATACGGTTAATGTAGGCTCAGGTGCAACCTTAACAAACAGCGGTACAACAACTGCCGTAAATAGTACAAATTCAGGTACAATTGCGAACTCCGGTAATTTGAATATTACAAACGGTACGAACTCCGGTACTATTTCAGGTACAGGTACAACAAGTATTTCAGGCACATACAATAATAGCGGCACAATTTCTGGCAATACGGTTGCCTTGACAGGCGGCGGAGTATTGAATCTGGATGGTGGTTCAACATTAAATGCAGGCGGTTTTACAAATAATAACGCCAGCGGAAAAATAAATTCAAAAAATACCGTAATTGATGATGTAACACTTGGGGTTACTAACCTTGGTGCTAAATTAAATATTGATATCGATATTGACGGCGCTGCGAAAACCGCAGATAATTTTACCGTTGATACGGGTTCTGCGGGAACGATTTTGATATCTGCAATTAATTATCTCAATGGCAGTCTTGGAATTGATGATAAAGTTCAAATTATAAAAGGTGAAAATTCCAATATGGTGTTGGAATTGGCATCATCACTTGCGGATACAAAGACAAGAGATTATACAATAGAAGGACAGGACAGTTTAGTCGCAAATGTTCGGTGGAATGATATTTTTGGTGAATATTATAACAACGCAACAGATACCCTGACGCTTTCTGTTGTCGGTTCTGATGCGGGCAACACTTTGAAAGACAGTTTGGGTTATATTGTTACGGATACCGAAATTGATCCGACAAAGAATTATACAAACGAATGGGATGTCCTTTATGAGATTAACAAATTCGTGGATGATGCGGCAACAAATCCGACAAATACAAGAACATTTGATTTTGATGCTGCGGGTAATGTGTACGACCTGACACAAGATTTGACTGCAACAAGTGCAGGCACATTGTCAATTAATGGTGTTAAATCGGGCGATAACCGTTCAACACTTAACGCTAACGGACACAAGTTATTCGATTTGTCAAATTCAGGTACAACATTAAATATTAATAATACAAAGATAACAAATGCCTCAATTCTTGCAAAAGTTGGTGAGGGCAGTTCGTTGAATTTGAATGGCGTAGATTATTCAGGTAACACCTCAGCGGTTGTTGGTGCACTGTCTTCAGTTATTCAAAATGCGGGAAACCTTTCTGTCAGCGGCTCTAAGTTTAATAACAATACTATTAATGAAACAAGTGCCGCATACACAGGCGGTATAATCAGAAATACCGGAACGGTATCACAAATTATCGGTTCGGAATTTAATAACAACACCGTAACATCAGATGGTAGTGCAACTTCTCTCTGGGGCGGAATTATTAATAATGGTATAACAGGTGGTTCTGCTTATGGTGGTTTTCCGAATGCTGAAATAGCACTTATAAAAGATACAAACTTTATCGGTAATACAGCCCATTCGTATAAAGCATCACCGCACGGCGGTGTTTTGGTTAACCATGCTCATATCGGAACAATTGATAATGTTACTTTTGAAGATAATACTATGTACTCTGAACCGAACAAGTTTGGCGGAGCACATGGTGTTGCATTAGATAATAATACTTATGGTGTAATAGATAAAATAACCAATTCAACTTTCAAAAATAACAGAGTCTATAGGACCGGTGAAGAAACTACAACGGGCAACTACCATGCATCAGGCGGTGCATTAGATAACTACAACTACATAAAAGAAATATCTAATACCTCATTTGAAGGTAACAGTGCCGAATCCGTGGCATCTACGGTTAACGGTGGTGCAATATTAAATATATATTCAAGTGATGAATATGGCCTTGGCAGAATAGATGAAATAACAAATGTAGTTTTCACTAACAATCATGTTTATTCTCAAAATATGAGTGCCGGCGGAGGTGCTATCTCTACAGGTTCAGGTGTTGCAACCGGTATAGGCGCATATATAGGGTCAATCTCCGGAGAGTTCACTGGAAATTACGCCCAAACTTCCGGCAGAGCGTCAGGTGGTGCAATAAACAATAATTCATATGCGCAAATAGCAGGTGGTATAACAG
>OMVC01000048.1 GCA_900314375.1 uncultured bacterium | reverse complement strand
ACGGCAATAATACTTTCCGTAATTATAATCCCTATTATTTGGAATCAGGGAAAAACTGTAGTAATGAATGTTCTTACAAATTATATAATGAATCAGCCAAAAGTTGTTCAGGTATCGAAACCTATTATGAAAAATATTCAACCTACATTTGATACAACAGGAAGGATTGAAGCAAATTTGTCTGTTGATATAATCGCGCGTGTAAACGGTTGGCTGCAGAAAAAATACTTTGAAGAGGGTGATCGTGTAACAAAAGGTCAAAAACTGTTCCTTATTGAACCTGATGAATATGTTTTGGCATCAAAGAATGCCAGAGCGACAGTAAATGAAAATTCTGCCGTTTATAGAAATTCTCAAATAGATTTACAAAGAGCCGAACAATTATTAAGAGATGATCTTGTAAGCCGTGAATATTATGATAATGCCCTTACGCAAAGAAACAGAAACAGAGCAGCACTTGACGGCGCTATTGCTCAGATGCAGCAAGCAAATTTGAATTTAAGTTATACCAATATAACTTCACCGATGAACGGAAGAATTGGAAAAGTTAATATCTCAGTAGGGAATTATGTTACTCCGTCAAGCGGTGTAATTGCTCAAATATATTCTACCAATCCTATGAAAGTGATTTTCCCGTTAAATAGCTGAGATTTTATAGAACTTAAAAAATATTATAGAGAAGCAAGCGAAGAAGATAAGAATGATGAAAATGCTGTTTCTGTGCTTTTAGGGTTGGCAGACGGAACCCAATATGAAATAGAGGGGAAGATAGAATTTGTTGATAATAAAATTGATGAAAGCACAGGTACGGTAACGCTTCGTGCAATTTTTGAAAACCCTGATGAATTACTGGTTCCGGGTGATTATGTTAAGGTAACAATTAGAATTAACAAGCCATATAAGGTTATGATGATTCCTCAATCCGCAACAAAAACGGACGTTGGTACGGGCTATTATGTTTGGGTTGTAAAAGACGGAAAAGTTGTAAAAAAAGATATAAAAGTCAGCCGGAATATTGATAACAATTGGCTTGTTGAAAGCGGACTTGATGAAAATGATGATGTAGTTGTAAAAGGTATTCAGGATATTTATAAATCCGGTCAAAAAGTCAAGGCTACACCTTATGTGAAAGAAAAAAATAAAAAGAAAACAAAATAGTTAAAAAAAAATAATAAAAGGGAAACAAGAATGGCTATAAATAAGGAAGATTTATACTTTTTTATTAAAAAACCGCGATTTGCAGTAGTAATATCTGTACTGATTGTTATCATAGGTTTACTTTCTCTGTTCAGTTTGCAACAGGAAAAATACCCTAATATTACACCTCCGCAAGTCACAATATCCGCAGGTTATCCCGGAGCAAGCGCAGAAGTTATAGAATCATCTATTGCTTCATTGCTTGAAACACAGTTAAACGGTGTTAAAGACATGCTCTATATGAATTCCACCAGCTATGACGGAGCGTATTCGCTAAATATATTTTTTAAGACAGGCACTAACAATGACTTAAATTTGATGAATGTTCAAAACAAACTTCAGCAGGTTCAGTCAATGCTTCCTCAAGAGGTTATACAACAAGGAATTACTGCAGAGAATCAGGTAAGCGGTATTGGTGCAATAATACTCAATTTGTCCTCTGAAGACGATTCCTGGAATCAATTGGATTTAACCAACTATGCAAATATATATATAAAAGATGCCATAAAAAGAATAAACGGTGTAGGTGCTGTTAATGTTTTCGGTGCTGATGATTACAGTATGAGAATTTGGCTTGATCCGGTAAAACTTGCAAGTTATAAGGTGACTGTATCTGAAATTCAAAATGCAGTAAGAAATCAAAATGCTCAAATCTCAACAGGAGCGTTGGGCGACGAGCCGTCTTTATCAAAACCGAGTTTAAAATTAACTTTACTTACAAAAGGCAGATTATCCTCAGTAGAGGAATTCGAAAATATTGTCGTCCGTTCAAATCCTAACGGTTCAAAAATTAAGCTTAAGGATTTAGCAAGAGTAGAATTGGGTGCAAAATCATATTCGAAATTTGGCTTGATTGCCGGAAAACCGGGTGCATTAATTCAAGTTATGCCAATACCGGGGGCAAATACGGCTGATATAGTAAAAAATGTGCATAAAGAAATGGACAAATTATCCAAGACACTTCCTGACTCTTTAAAAATAGATACAATGATGGATAGTGCCGTATTTATCACAGAATCAATGAATGAAGTAGAATTTACTATACTTTTGACATCATTAATCGTAATATTAATTATATTTGTATTTTTAGGTGATTTTAAAGCAACATTAATTCCTTGTGTTACGATTCCGGTTTCATTAGTCGGAACATTTATTGCATTAAAAATGCTCGGTATGTCATTAAATTTGTTAACATTATTTGCACTTGTTCTGGCTGTTGCAGTTGTTGTAGATGATGCAATTGTAGTTATAGAAAATGTTAAACGGCATTTGGAAGACGGTAAATCTGCAATAGAGGCAACTCAAATAACAATGAAAGAAGTCGGCGGTTCGTTAATTGCTATGGCATCTGTATTGATGGCAGTATTTGTTCCGATGTGCTTTATGAGCGGGTTGTCCGGAACCATGTATAAGCAATTTGCGGTTTGTATTGCAGTGTCAATTGCAATATCTGCAATTTGCGCATTATCATTATCTCCTGCTATGTGTTCTATTTTGCTAAAAAAGACAAAGCAAACTAAAGAAATTACAAACGAATATATAAAAATAATTTTGGCATATATCAATAAAGGCTTGAATTATTTTAATAAATACTTTGAGGCATTAACAAAATATTATATAGAAATGGTTAAAAAATTTGTTTATAATAAAAAATTAACCGTTATTACTTATATTGCTATTATGATTTTAATGCTCGGACTGTTTAAAGTTATTCCGACCGGATTCATTCCTGATGAAGACCAAGGATTTTTGATAAGTGCCGTAACACTCCCTGACGGTGCTTCATTGAATAGAACTCAAGATGTAATGATTAAATTTACAAGAGCAATAGAAGATATTGAAGGGATAGATAGAGAAAGAATAATTGCTTTTGGCGGTATGGGACCTTCAAATCAAGGGTTTGTAGTAATAAATCTGAAAGAATGGGGTGATAGAAAAGTCAGCATATTAGGTAAGGTTATCAGATTTATACAGGGCAAACAGACAGATTTATCTCATAACGGTATTTTAGCAGAAATTTATAAAAGGACTGCTGATATAAATGAAGCATCAATTTTCACTTTTTCTCCTCCGGCAATAGACGGTTTAAGTATGTCGGGCGGTTTTGAATATCAATTACTTTCGTTGAATAATGCTAAAGTTCAAGATTTGTCGGCTTTTGCAAATGAATTTATACAAAAAGCTAATGCAGATTCAAATTTATCAAATGTGTATACTCAGTTTCAAGCAAATGTACCTCAATATATTTTAAATATAGATTATGAAAAAGCTCTAGCACAGGATGTTGATATTGCGGAATTACATAACACTCTTGGCTCAACACTTTCATATTCTTACATAAATGACTTTAATAAAATCGGAAGAATTTTCAGGGTGTTTATGCAGGCAGAGGGTAATTACAGAGATAAAATTGAGGATTTACAAAGAATATATGTAATTAATATGCAGGGCAAACCTGTTCCAATATCAACAATGATAACGGCAAAACAAATTACGGGTGCTGTATCAATTACAAGGTTTAACCAGTTCCGTTCCGTTCAGATTATGGGTTCTCAAGCTAACGGCAAAACTTCAGGTGATGCGATGAGCGCTATGGAAAAATTGTCAGATAAAATTTTGCCGAATGATTATTCTTTTGCATGGTCAGGAACTTCTCTGCAAGAAAAGGAATCTTCGGGACAAACAGGTATAGTTGTCGGCTTTGCTTTACTATTTGTGTATTTGTTCCTTGTCGCTCTGTATGAAAGCTATATGATACCTGTTGCGGTACTCCTGATATCTCCTGTTGCTATTGTCGGAGCGCTTATCTTCCAATTAATGATGGGTCAGGCTCTTGATTTGTATTCTCAAGTCGGATTAATTACTTTAATTGGTTTAGCCGCAAAGCAATCTATTTTGATTGTAGAATTTGCAAAGGAAGAACATGAGAAAAATGGGTTGACAATTTATGATGCTGCGATAAAGTCAGCTTTGCTCAGATTTAGAGCGATTATGATGACTGAAGCTGCGTTTATTTTGGGTATTCTGCCATTATTATTTGCATCAGGAGCCGGTGCAAACAGCAGAATCTCCGTTGGCTCAACGGTAATCGGAGGTATGATTGTTGCAGCTACTTTAGGAACGGTTTTGACTCCGGCTTTTTATGTAATAGTACAAGAATTTGTTGATAAACATTTTAATAACAGGAAAGACGAAGAAGAATGAAAAGATTGTATACAAATTTAATAGTTGCAATATTAATTGCGTGTATAACCGGAACAAGTGTTAATAGTGCGTATGCTTTAGGGTTAAAAAACAACAAAAAATCGCAAACAATGACGCTTCCGAAGAATAATAAAAAGGATTATAGTATAGAGAATAGGACAAAATATACAAATGATACGCATACGATTTTTTCGTTAGATGATTGTATCAGAATTGCAATAGAATACAATCCTGCCATACAAGCTTCTTTTTATAATCAGGATGCATATAAATCCAAAATAGGTCAAGCTTGGGCGAATTACTTTCCGTCCATAAGTGCGGGTCTTGAACTTTCAAGAACAGGAAACCATTATAATAAAGAAATACCGCCGTATTACAGAAGAAGCATTTACAACTCAACCGGTTATGTGCCTTCAATTTCCGCTAACATGTTGCTGTTTGACTTTGGTAAAACAAAAGCTGTAGCAGATATGGCACAAAAACAATATGAAGGCGCTCAAGAAAATACAAAAGAAAATATTAATATAATTATTTATGATATAAAAGCGACTTACTATAATATTTTATTTGCACATGCACAGGTACAGGTGTATCATGATACCGTCAAAGATTATGAATTACAGTTAAATCAAGCAAAAGGCTTTTATGAATATGGTAAAAAGCCAAGACTTGATATTGTTACAGCAGAATATAATCTTGGAAAAGCTAAATTAAATTTGGTAAAGGCCGAAGAAATTTTAAAAGTTGCCAAAATCAGACTCTCTAAAATCATGGGGATTCCGGAATATACAAATTACGAACTTTCTGATGAAATGTCTTTAAACAAATTCGGTATTGACTCAGATGAGGCTATTAAACTTGCGTTTGAATTGAGACCTGAATTAATAGCAGCCCAAAAGGAAATGGAAGCTGCAAAGATGAACTTAAGAGCAGAAAGAAGGAATTTTACGCCTAATATCGGAATATATGGAAGTTACGGCAACAATTTAGGCAGCGAATATGATGTCCGTACGGGGCAAATCGGAGTCGGGCTAAATTATAATGGACTAAATATAGTAAGGATAAAAAAACAGGTTGATGAGGCACGCTCAACATATAATATGACAAAAGCTCGTTATCAAGAAGTAAAAGACACAGTATATTATAATGTAAAAAAATGTTATACTGAACTGCAAACTGCAAGCGAGGCAATAGTTATGGCAAAACTTGCGCTTGATCAGGCAAAAGAACAATACAGACAGGTTACAGGACGTTATAAGGCAGGCGTCGGTGATGCTATAGAATTAAAAGACGGAGAAAATACATACTTGAATGCTCGTTTGGATTTTTATAATGCTATATTGAATTACAATGTAACAGCAGCAAATTTAGAACAGGAAATCGGTATTCCTCTTAAGAAAGCAGAAGAAAAAGTTATTGATATTACACGTGAAGACTTGTAATAATATATCTATTTGATAAGGCAAGTTCTATTTTCTATAACCGGCTGTCAGGTTTAATTGACAATGCAATATATTTGTTTTTTAATGTACCAATATTATATACAATTTTGGGAGTTAATAAAAATGCAAAAAATAATAAAATTAACTATTGTCGTATTTGTAACGATTTTATGTATAGCAAACGTATCGTATAGCGCGAATAAAGAAATATTATTAAAAACAACTTCAACATGGGATAATGCTAAATATAAAAAATTAAAAATAAAAAATCCCGAAGTTACTGTGCTTAAAATTACCATAAATGTTAATGAAGAATTACCTATGCATAAACACGACTTGGTAAATATTGCCTACGTTAAAAAAGGTATCTTAACAGTTGTGACGGATGATAATAAAGAAATAACACTCCACGAAGGTGAAGTTTTACCTGAATTAGTAGGAAAGTATCACTATGGCAAAAATACCGGAAATGAGCCTGTTGAACTTGTAGTTTTTTATATTGGCGAAATAGGAACCCCATTATCTGTCAATAAATAATATATTTACGGTATGTTTTACTCCTAAATAATCTTTTAGTTTTATACTCGCAATTCTTAAATATAGGAAATACTATGCAAAAGATAGTAAAAGCATTAATTCTCATAGCGATTTTAGTTGAAATAAGCTTGCTTACCGGCTGCACAAATCTTGATAATGAATCTGTAGCCGCATATTTTCATAGAGGTGTGTATAAAAGTTATTCACCCGAAAATAAATCAAGCCAATTTTATTTTTATGTTTTTTATGATGAAAATTCAGGTCATACAGAAGATAGCAAAAATGGTATCGGGTTACCGTTTTCTTGTGTGCAAACAGTTGATAATGTGAAGTTTAAATTTGCCGGTAGCGAGGAGCCGGAAGAAATATTAAAAATAAAGTCTGCTAAAAAGAATCTTATCACAGGTTCTTTTAAAGATAATAAATTACTTATATTCATTCCTGTTTCTGATGCAAATCCCGATAATTTTGATGCTGTTGAATATATAAAAAACAGAAGGAATTAATATTATTGGATTACTTATATTAATGTTGCTATATATCTTATCCTAAAATATTATATTACTTTCATTCTATGTCAAAGTCAAAATAAGTATCAGGGTACGGTTCATTTTCTAAAGTAAAATGCCACCACTCTGAATCTATTCCTTTAAAGCCTGCTTTTATCATTGCATCATGCAATATTTTTCTGTTTTTCTTTTGAGTTTTGGTGAGCTTTTTGTAATCAGGATGTGAAATTTCTGAAAATAAATCAAATGTCCCGCCCATATCAACAAAAGAGCCGTCTTTTTTTACTATTGTTAAATCTACCGTTGAACCTCTGGTATGTCCTGACTTCGCCATTATATACTGACCTTCCAGCAAATCAGATTTTTTCAAATCCGGATAAAAAGATTTATCTCCTTCATCATTTGAATCATTTATCCATTTTACAAAATTATCAACAGCCTTTTGCGGTCTGTAAGAATCCCAAATGAGTAATCTGTAACCTTGTTTGCGCAAATCTTCTGCGGCAACGGATAAAGCTTGCAGTGATTCTTTTGTCATATAAGCAACAGGTGCTTTGTAGCCGTTAATTTTGTTACCGGTAAAATTGTTTGGTGAATAATAACGAATATCAAAAGCCGCATCATCAATAACACTATATATCGGCGCAAAATCACTTTTGTCATAAGAAATTTGTGAGGCAAAAGATGTTTGTATAAAACTAAATAATATTAAAATAGTCAAAAATAACTTTTTCATAATACTCTCCTTTTATCATAATAAAATTCATAATTTAACTGTACGGTTTCCGGTTGAACTTGTTTAAATATGTATAAAGGCGAGAATATTATAGCACAGATTTGTTTCATAAATAAACTTTAATTGATTATCAATTATGTTGTGGTAATATGGTCATGTGATAGATTGTTTGTCAAACCCAAATTGGATAAATCCGCAAATAGATTTTCTCCTGTTTTTACAAAATATAAGAATAGGGCAACCTGAATTTATTGATAAATTCTTTTTATCAATTACTATATTTGGTGAATTTTGGCTTCCGACGTTGATTTGTGCAATTGTTTATTGGTGTATTGATTTTAGAGCAGGGCTATATTTATTCACTCTTGAAGGTTTTAATTCTGTGATAACGCATTTTTTGAAAATGTTAGCCTGCGTATACCGCCCTTGGGTTTTAAGCGATAAAATACATCCTTCAAAGCTTGCAGTTCCATTTGCAAAAGGCTATTCTTTCCCGAGTGGTCACTCTGCAATGAGTTCTTCTGTTTTGGGAGGAACAGCATACATACTAAGACGGAAGCCTGTAATTTGTACTCTTTTGATATGCTTAATTTTGCTTATCGGATTTTCCAGATTATGGCTTGGAGTGCATACTCCGCAAGACGTTGTTTGCGGATTGTTTATAGGTTTGGTTTCAATATTTATTGTGGATAAAATTATTAATTTTGCGGAAGAAAAACCAAACAGATATTTATATTTAGCGCTTATATTGAATATCACAGTTACATTGATACTTATATATATATGCAATTTCAATACATACAGAATGGATTATATATCGGGGGAATTATTGG
>OMVC01000192.1 GCA_900314375.1 uncultured bacterium | reverse complement strand
AATTGCAGGTGCTTTGTATAATATTGATACATTCTCTCAGCCGTCAGTAGAACAATCAAGAAACTATATTTATGCACTAATGGGCAGAGCGGGTTATGAAGAATCAGCCAAGGCTTTACAAGAAAAAATGTCAGCGGTGCTTTGACATTTTGCTAAATTTTCTTAAAATAAATGTATTATGAGCAAGTTAATTAAATTTATATTATTATGTTTTATCTCTGTAATATGTTGCTCAACTTCGTTTGCACATAATGAAACGACGGTATTAAGCGGTGAAGTTACAATGGTTCCGAAAACTTTTTACGGTACTTGGCGTGTTGTTTCTTCAAAAATTGATTCTGATTCTAACATTTTTAAAGAAAAAAGTTTAGATATATGGAACTTATCTCGTACGGGTAACGTCATATCTTTATGTAATCCGTTTAACGGTGCAAAAGCTGAAATTACAATCGAAAGAGTTGAGGCAAATGATATTGTATTTACAAAAACAGGGAATTACGGTAAAAAAATCTTAACGGATAAAGTTGAATTAAGTATTGATAACAATAGTTTTACCGGTATTAATACAATTAAATTAGATACCTATTCGGATGGAAAACTTATAAAAACCGAAACTGCGACATATAAAATAAGAGGGGAGAAGATAGCAGGCGGTGTTGAAATAGAGTAAAGGGGATTTTTAATGCGAGAATATAATTATGATGTTATTATTTTAGGGGGAGGTCCTGCAGGATTTAGCGCGGGGTTATATTGTGCAAGGGGGGCTTTAAAAACAGCCATAATAGATATCAGTATGCTTGGGGGGCAGCCTTCAAACTATTTGGAGCTTGAAAATTATCTTGGCTTCAAGAAAATTGGCGGATATGATTTGACGGAAAAATTTGAGCAGCATTTGGATATGTTTGGCGCAGATAAATTTCCTATGCAAGAAATTTTGTCTGTGGATTTGGTTTCAACGCCGAAGGTAATAAAAACAAAAGAAGGGTTATTTAAATCAGCATCTGTTATTATAGCAACAGGGGCAAGTCCGATGAAACTCGGAATAAAAGGAGAAGAAGAATTTTTAGGCAGAGGAGTCAGTTATTGTGCAGTTTGTGACGGGAGTTTTTATCAGGATAAGGTTGTTGCAGTTGTTGGGGGCGGAAATTCTGCAGTAGAGGAAGCAATATATTTAACAAATTTTGCATCAAAAGTTTATATCATTCACAGACGGGACGAATTGCGAGCTGATAAAATTATTCAACAAAGAGCTTTTAACAATCAAAAAATAGAGTTTGTATGGGATTCTGTCGCAGAAGAAATCAGGGGTGAAGATTTGGTAAAAAGTATATTAATTAAAAATACCAAAACAGGCGATATTTCTGAATTAAATATTGACGGAGTATTCCCTTATATAGGAATTATACCGAATGTAAATTATATAACAGGACAAATAGAGCAAGACAGTCGCGGTTTTATTCAAACTGATTTGACTATGAAAACCTCGTTAGATGGGGTTTATGCAATCGGTGATGTAAGAAATACTCCTTTGCGTCAAGTGATTACAGCGGTATCTGATGGTGCAGTTGCAGGTGTTTATTGCGCAAAATATGTTCAGGCTCAAAAAGAAGTTACGGTTTAATTTTTTTGATATAATTATTTTATGTTAGATTTTGTCAAAAAAATGCTTCCTGTAAAAAAGCCTATAATAAAAGATAACACGTTTCTAATATGGGAACCTTGCGGAAAAAGTCATGCAGAAGTTGTACCGGGGTTTGCAAAATATCTTTGTGATTTGGGCTATCATGTTTCAGTAATCGTTTCAAAAAATGCTTATAAAGAAAATTTGTTTTCGCGTATCGGTGAAAATTTAAATATTTCTTATAACAAAATGTCAAAATATCAGGCAAAAGCGTATTTCAAATATGCGGATTTAAGTGATGTAAAAGGCTTATTGGTTACAACCGTTGATAAATTATGCAAGGCTCCGCACTTTGATAAAGTATATGAAAATTTTAGCAAAAATGTGGATAAATCAAAATTGTTTTTCGTAATTCACGATATAAAAGAGCGTGTTTGGGCAAATGCAATGAGTGAGGATTTAATTTCATTAAGGGAATTGAATTTTGAGCAAAAGGATTACAAAACTGTAGTTGTAAATCCGCATTACTTTGGGGATGTAAAGATTACTCCCAAAAGTGAGTTAACGAACTTTGTAACGGTAGGAGAACTGGCTGTCGGAAAGAAAAATTTTGATTTGTTTGTAAAAACAGTGCAAAAACTTGTTAATAACGGCATTACAAATTTTAAAATAACCGTAATCGGGAAAGGTAAAGTAGAGAACTTGCCGCCGGAAGTTGTGCCTTATTTTGATATAAAGGGACGTTTACCGTTTGATAAAATGTTTGAAGAAATAGAAAAAGGTGATTTTCTCTTAACTTCATACATTGATGAAGAAATGCATCTTCGCTATATTCATCAAGGCACAAGCGGCAATTTTCAACTAGTGTACGGATTTCAAAAACCGATAATTATTAAAGATAATTTTGCTCCAATAAACGGCTTTAGTGAGAAAAATTCCATTTTGTATAAAGATGATGATGATTTTTATAATGCCTTAATTAATGGAATAAATATGTCGCAAGAGCAGTATCACAATATGCAGGAAGATATTAAAGCTTATGCTCATTATTTTTATCAAATCTCAAAATTAAATTTAAAATCTTTAATAGATTCAAGACAAAAAAATAAAAAAGATAATTTGACAATTGGAATACCTACATTATTAAAAGATGCAAAGATATTAGATGAACTTTTGGATTCTCTGGTTACTGACAATGTAATTAAAAAGATAATTGTTATAAATAATTCTCAAAAAGAATTTTATTATGATAATCCAAAAGTTGAAATTAAAGCTTCCGAGGGAAATATGTATGTAAATCCGGCATGGAATTATGTAGCAGAAATTGCAGATACCGAATATGTCGCGTTATTAAATGATGATATTAAAATTCCTCAAAACTTTTGTTCTCAAATATTGGCACTAATTGATAATAATACGGGGATAATAGGGATTTCTCCCAAAAATGTAACAAACGCTCGTAATGAAAATAATGAAATTATTAAAGAACCCAAAGCCGAAGATTTAATTTTGTCAAATAATATTCAATTAAAAACAACGCCTTATAAAACTGAAGATTTTGGTGTGTTTATGTTGTTTAACAAAAAGAATTATGTAAAAATTCCCCCTGAATTTGAAGTTTATTACGGAGATGATTGGATATTTAATAAAGCTAAAGAGGCAGGTAAGAATAATAAAGTATTACTCGGACAAAATATTTGGCATTACGGTTCTATGACATCACATTCGATATCAAATGATTTTATTCATAAAGAAACAAAACATTGGAAAAAATATTATTCTGCTCCATGGTATAAAAGAATATGTTCTGTTTCGATTACCTCAAGACACTACAGTTGTTATATTTTAGGTATACATTTCGGTATTCGCAGAAAATATAAATAATATTTGATATAAAGAAAATATTAATATTATGTTCAGGATATAAAGATTATGTAATGAAATCTTAATTTGTT
>OMVC01000013.1 GCA_900314375.1 uncultured bacterium | reverse complement strand
GCATGACAATAGCAATTCCCCTACGGAGATGAAAAATGTCGGTGCTAAAAAAGTCCTAAAACAACTTTCCGTCACTCAAAAACAAAAACTTAACAAAACTACCTGTACAGCTATGCGCGCAAGTGTAGAAAGATTATAATTTAATCTTGTAAAGTTGTATAAATATATTTAATTTATATTGTAATTAGAATTATTACCGATTTGCCTTATAAAAAAATATTGTTATAATTATATTAATTGTATTTCTAAATTATGTTTAAAAGGTTAGCGCAACAGTTAAAAATATCTGATATAAAAAGCTCAAGTTTTCCTGTGAGTCGTCCTTGGGGTGGGAAAAAATATGTTGCTGATAAAAATTTTTTAGATAAATTATCAAAGCATGCTTTATCCGAATATGAAAAGAAAATGAGCATAAAAAAGTTTACAAAATTAACCTTATCAGATCCTGAAGATTGTTCTCATAATGATTTGGTTGAAAATTTATTTGAAACAGGAGTGGCAGATGATATACAATCTGTTTCAAGTATTAAATCACTGGCTGTTAATCCTAAATTATTGAAAGATTTAGGTCTTTAAATTTTTTATTTTTTGTTTTTATTTTTATGAAATAAAATTAATATTATTGAAACAAAAAATCTTTTTGTGTATAATAAGGGACATAGAAGAGATAGGAGTAAAAAATGTTCGAACGTTTTACGGAAAAAGCAATCAAAGTCATAATGCTTGCTCAAGAAGAAGCTCGAAGATTAGGTCATAATTTTGTCGGAACAGAACAAGTTTTGTTAGGCTTAATAGGAGAAGGGGCAGGGATTGCTGCAAAAACATTAAAATCAATGGGTGTGAATCTAAAAGATGCTCGTGCAGAAGTTGAAAAAATTATAGGCAGGGGTTCAGGATTTGTCGCTGTTGAGATACCTTTTACCCCTCGTGCAAAGCGAGTATTAGAGCTTTCTTGGGATGAGGCAAGGCAGTTGGGACATAATTATATCGGGACGGAACATCTGCTTCTTGGTTTAATAAGAGAAGGAGAAGGTGTCGCTGCGCGTGTTTTGGAAAATCTTGGTGTCGACTTAAATAAAGTAAGAAGTAATGTTATAAAAATGCTTGGAGAATCAAAGCCTTCTGGTTCAGGCTCATCATCGTCAGGTTCTTCATCTTCATCGTCATCAAGTTCTTCTTCCACCGGAAAAAATAAAACTCCGAGTTTGGATGAATTTGGCAGGGATTTAACTTTAGCAGCTCAAGAATTGAGACTGGACCCTGTTGTTGGTAGAGAAAAAGAAATAGAGCGTGTTATTCAAATATTGGCAAGAAGAACTAAAAACAACCCTGTACTTTTAGGTGAACCCGGTGTTGGTAAGACTGCTGTTGCAGAAGGGCTTGCTATCAGAATTGTAAATGCAGAGGTTCCTGATATTTTGGATGGTAAAAAGATTATCCAATTAGATATGGGACTTTTGGTTGCAGGTACAAAATATCGTGGTGAGTTTGAAGAACGCTTGAAAAAAATTATGGATGAAATTCGTCAAGCAGGAAATATTATTCTTGTCATTGATGAAATGCATACATTAATTGGTGCGGGCGCTGCAGAAGGCGCAATTGATGCTGCAAATATTTTAAAACCTGCGCTGTCGCGTGGAGAAATTCAAGTAATC
The DNA here is from genome assembly GCA_900314375.1 of uncultured bacterium. GTDB lineage: Bacteria > Cyanobacteriota > Vampirovibrionia > Gastranaerophilales > Gastranaerophilaceae > Zag111. The sequence continues at coordinate 8,813 of OMVC01000013.1, read as the reverse complement.
GGTGCGACAACATCTGATGAATATCGTCGTTATATCGAAAAAGATTCAGCTTTAGAAAGACGTTTCCAACCTGTAATCATTGATGAACCGTCTGTTGATGAATCAATTGAAATCATACGTGGATTAAAAGAAAAATATGAAGAACATCATCAGTTGAATATTTCTGATGATGCGATAGTCGCTGCGGTAAAATTGTCCAGCAAATATATAAACGACAGATTTTTGCCTGATAAAGCCATTGACGTAATTGATGAAGCAAGTTCAAAAGTCAGATTAAAAGCTTCAAAAATGTGTCCTGAAGCAAAAGAACTTGAAAAAGATTTGAAAAATCTTATCAAACAAAAAGAAGAAGCTATCAGAAATCAAGAATTTGAGACAGCATCTCAATTACGTGATGATGAGGCAAATTTGAAGGATAAAATTCGTGAAGTAACTTCCGAATGGAGAGAGAAAAACGAAATGGATAAGGCTACAGTTACAGCCGAAGATGTTGCGCAGGTTATTGCAATGATGACAGGTGTTCCTGTTACAAAATTAACCGAAGGCGAAAGTGAAAGACTTATGCGCCTTGAAGATACTCTGCATGAAAGAGTTATTGGTCAACATGATGCAATTGTTGCAATATCAAAAGCGATAAGACGTGCAAGAGTTGGCTTGAAGGCACCGAACAGACCTATAGGAAGTTTTATTTTCTGCGGGCCGACAGGTGTCGGTAAAACCGAACTTGCAAAAGCATTAGCAGAAGCTATGTTTGGCTCTGAAGATAATATGATAAGGGTTGATATGTCAGAATTTATGGAAAAACATTCAACCGCAAAACTTATCGGTTCTCCTCCGGGGTATGTTGGGTATGATGATGGCGGTCACATGACAGAATTGGTTCGTAAAAAACCTTATTCTGTTGTATTGTTTGACGAAATCGAAAAAGCACATCCTGACGTATTCAACATTATGCTTCAAATACTTGATGACGGTCGTATAACGGATTCAAAAGGCAGACATATAAGCTTCAAAAATACCGTAATAATTATGACATCAAACGTTGGTGCAAGCATGATTGCCAATAAATCTAAGTTAGGTTTTTCTACTGCGGATGATGAATCTAAAGACAAATATGAACACTTAAAAGATACGGTTGCAGAAGAAATGAAGAAAGCATTCAGACCAGAATTTCTTAACCGTATTGATGAAACCATTGTCTTTGCTCATCTATCAAAACCTGAAATCAGGCAAATTGTTGATTTAATGCTTAAAGACTTACTAAAACGTCTTGCTGAAAAAGAATTAAATATTGAAGTAACTGATGAAGTAAAAGATCATTTAGCTGAAAATGGTTATTCAGAGGCTTATGGCGCAAGACCTTTAAGACGTTTAATTCAGCGAAAATTGGAAGATAGTTTGGCTGAAGAAATTTTATCAGGAAAATATAGTCATGGTGATACCATAAGGGTAACTTTAGTTGATGGTAAAATTTCTTTTGAAAAAGCTGCTAAAAAGCGTGCTTCCAAAAAAGATAAAGCAATTGAAATTGTTGAAGAAAACTCAACAGAAGAATTAGCAACAAAAGGCGAATAATTTCGCCTTTTGTTTTCTTAACAAATCTTAATATTTCTGCATAAAATAGCAAATTTAAAAATTACGTTTTTTCATACAGTGTTATAATAGTTCTAGTGGTAAAGTGGGGTAAATATTATGCGAGTAGATTCTGTTCAAGTATCCAGTGTAAGGGGTTACAGCGGTTCCGGAAAAATTGTTTCGCATCCGAAAAAAACTTATCAAACACCTTATATTCGTATGGTTACCTTTACGGGTAACAATATGTGGCAAATTGCTTCTTTAACTCCTGAAAATAGCGGATTAGGGTTGCCGGAGGCATATCAGGGCGGAGAAGGTGTAGTAGGCTATGAATTACCTGAGAGTTTAAACGCTCATGAAATAGTTGATGGTAAAAAGGTTGATACACGTAGCTTTATGCCAATTTGGAACTATAATAACAGCAGAGGAGGTCACAAGTTTTTATTACATAAAGGAATAAAAACCGAAGATTTACCGGATTTTGTCGATGCAAAATATTTTTACAGTGCAATGCCGGGACAAACCAAAGAAGATGTCGCAAAAATATTGGGCTATAAACCGGAAGAAATTGATTATGTTATTCAAAGTAAGCCAAATGCCGGAAAGTCGAAATATTGTATTTTAGAACCGACAAGTGTAAAAGGTATTGTAAAAACAGCTTCAAGTTCTGAATTTGGCGCAACAGAAGAAACACCATATCAGCTATTAAAAATTTCAAAAAATAATCCAAAATATGTGAAAATTAAAAATGGTCAGCATTATGTAATGTATACTCCTGAACTGGCCAAAACATCAAAACCATATTCTTATGATTGTTACGGAAATGGTTCTTTTGATGCCGAAATCATAAATTCGCGCGAAATGAAAGCTTTGGCAGATACTATATTAAATCGCATGGATACGGAAGAATTCGGATATTATAAGCCGGGTACCGTCCTTTGCCATGACAGACCTACTTCAACATTTATGCTGCATGTTGCTAATATGTCTGCTCAAGGTAATCAAAATGCAAATGGGTTAAAAATGCATAAAATTGACCACAATCCTGGACGTAATTATCAGGGTACAACTGATAATCCGTTCCAAATGTTTTCTGTGGTTGCAAAAGAGGGAGATGAAACCGTATTAAAAAACCATCCTCAAAGTGAAATCTTAAAAAAAGCATTTATAAACGGGATTAATTCAGATAAACTAACTGATGCAGAAAGAGTTACCGCAAAAAATATCATAGGACCTTATGTCGCACCTTTTCTCGACGGTGCAGGCACTTATAATGTTACAAAAATTCCAATAGTAGGTGCAAAATTAAATAAAGATAATATGTCTTTAGGTACAGTGTCTCATCAATTTGATAAGGAAATGCAAAGTCCTGAAACGCCTGATGCAGCAAAATTTTTAACTGATGATTATGCATCAGTTGAAACGAAATCTGTCTTAAACGGTTCAACTCCTGCAAATCTGCGGTTAGATGACCCGAATGCTGATTTTGGTCGCGGCGGAAACGGTTTGTCTGCCAAAAAATCTGAATTTACAACCTTTAAGTATGATGGTAAAAATATCGCAGAAGTAATTGAAGCTCGTGAGAAAAATGCATTATGGCTTACAAATATGATTTATGATGCACATAATAAAGGGCAAGATGAACTTAATAAATTGTTCTTCAATGAATCCCAGCTAAAAGAAGGTCAAAAAGTAATCGGATATTTAAAACCTATGCAAAAAGGTGATAAACTTGTTATGGGTTGGGGCAGACCGGATGAACAAAAAGGTTTTAATATAACTCTGGATGGGTTCAAAAAATTCCTTGAAAGAAAAGATATTCCTCTTGAGCATAAGATGAAATTCAGACTGTTGCTTGGTGCCGGTAAGTGGTTTGAGGACGCAAAAGATTATAAATCTATCGTAAGAATTGTTGATGAAATAGAAAAGCTGGACGGCGGAAAATACAAGGGTTTAGTAGCTTATGTTGACGGATTTTTCCCGAATAGACTTGTCGGATGTGCGCAATTCGGTATGTTTACTTCACGCCGCGAAATGTGTGGTATAACACCTTTAGAGTGTAAAGCTGCAGGTGTTCCTTATGGCGCAACGGCAACAGGAGGTCCTGTTGATTATACAAATCCATCGAACGGTTATCTGACAAAAGAGGTTGTGGAAGGTCGTCCGGAGCGTTATGGCTTAACTTGGTCAAATTCTGCGGATGAAATAGACGATGCAAGATGTAAGCGTCAAGCAGAACAAGTAGCTGAAATTTTTGAAAAAATGTATGAAGATCATACCAATAATCCTGATAAATACAAGGCTATGTGTAAAAAGAATATAGAAGAAAAAATTGATTGGCATGAAAATAATGAATATAACTTTGGCAAATCTGCAAACAGAAAATATTTGGAAGACATAGCAGAAACCCAAAAAGGTTTTGAAGGGCGAAATAAAAAAACATTAAAAGAGCTTCAGGGTAGATTTGGCAAAGTAATCGAACCTATAGAAACTTTAAGACAACAAGTGAAATTCAAACCGGCAAAAGTTGTATTAGGTTTACTGATAGCAACTGTTGCTCTTGGTTCGGGTACATATTTGTATTTAATACATAAAAAACATAAACTACAAAGAATGCAAAATCAAAATCAATTAAATAAGGTTGCATAGTTAATAACGGGACAATTTTTTGTCCCGTTATATTTAATATTAATTATTATGAAATAAAATAATACAAAACAAAAATATTCGTGGTATAATTTTTTTACCGTGCTCCATGGGGTGTTGCGAACTCTTGACCCGAAGCTAATGCGGGGTGCAGAGCCTGTTGTGAGGGGTTTGTGAGTGCGTATAAATTTAATATGATTGTAGATAGCATTTTTTATAATGGCGTAAAATTCCGAACCGTGTCAGGGGGGAAACTCAGCAGCACTAAGGAAAGCTTTACGGGTGTTGTATAAAATGAAGGAGAAAGTATTAAAGGCGTATGTGTTTATAAACTTCGATAGACAGTGGCACGGTTTTTTAATTTTAATCTGTTGGGGGTTATTGCAATTTTATTTTTTATTTATTCCTAATATAAAAAGGAGTAAGTTTTATGACACAAAAATTAGATTTTTACAGATGTAGTGTATGCGGAAATATAGTGCAAGTTTTTCATGCAGGTGCAGGCGAACTTGTTTGCTGTGAAAAACCGATGGAAAAATTAGTACCTTTTACTCAAGACCAAGAAAAACAAGAAAAACATGTTCCGATTTTTACTGGTTTCAATGAAATACAGGTAGGCTCTGATTTGCATCCTATGACAGAAGAACATCATATAGAATTTATCCAGTGTATATCACCTGATAAAAAACATATAGAAACAAGATTTTTAGATAAAACAGAAGAACCTAAAATGAAATTGTGCGGCAATTTTGAACATAATTGTGCATTAGAATACTGTAATATTCATGGGTTATGGGAAGGTCGTAATTAGTGTAAATATATAAATAATAAATGTAATTTCATAGTTTTATCATGTAAATAGCAAATTTTTTTTTTTACAATTTTTAAAATATGAGATATGGCATGGGTATATCTTAAAAAAAAGTAACAAAATAAGCTATTTGATTATGCTCTTGCTAAAATAGATATACAATCGGATTTACTATACGAAAGGGATAAAATTATGAAAAAAGAAAGCAACGGTACAAAAAGAATTTTGTAAGCGATGCTTACAACTTTGTTCATGGCACAACAAACTATGTTATTATCTGTTTGTGCAACTGAAATTACAGGTGTAAACGGGTCAAAAGGAGTATACAATATCAGCCCGACAAGCATCATGAAAAATAGTAACGGCACCTTAACCGATGTCGGATATCGTAAATATAAGGATTTTGTATTAAGCAAAGATGATGTTGCAAATCTAATATTCAAATATGGCAAAAATAATGTTGAAACTTTTGTAAACATGGTAGATAACAAAATTCAAGTTGACGGCTTGGTAAATTCCATGAGAGATAATAATTTCTATAACGGAAAAGCTATATTTGTATCTCCAAATGGTATGGTAGTTGGTTCATCAGGGATATTAAACGTAGGTTCTTTAGGTGTTTACACACCGACAAATGCTGTTTATGATGATTATTTAAAAAATCCGAGAGCTGATATTTCTTCGTTAAAATCTTCTAACGGTGGGGCCGCAGTGAATATTGCCGGAAAAGTTATGGCAGCTCAAGATATTGATATCAGAGCAGGCAAAGTTGATGTCCCCGGAAAAATGATAGCTGGGACAGGTAATGACGTAGTAACCGCCGGCAGAGCAAAAGCTGAAGAATTATTCAATAGTATAGTAAACACTCAAGATATGAGAACATATTCAACAGGAAAACATGGAAACATTACAATCAATTCTTCGGTTGGTACAAATGTTTCAGGCTATGCAAAGGATTATGGTATAGGTAATGTTACAATAAATAATACCGGCTCAAACGGAATAAATATTTCCGGAACTACAAAAACAAACGGCGGAAATATTATCTATACCAATACTAATGGTGGAATCACTGTTTCCGGTACTGCAGCTTCTTCAGGAAGCGCTACAATGACAAATACAGGTGCAAATGGAGTTCTGATAGCTTCGTCTGGCAGTGTAAAAGCTACCAATAATGTAACTATAGATAACACTTCCGCAAAAGGTGTTCAAGTTCAAGGACTTATCAATGCCGGTAAAAATGTAGATGTGATTTCAAATAAAGGCGATATTGTTATTGGTGATAAAACGTCAAATGATAATTATATAACTGCAGGCAATAATATTACATTAACCGCAAATAATTCTAATATTTATAATTACGGAGTAAATAAAACTCTATTGAATGCAGGCGGCGATTTAACCATGAAGGCAACAAACGGTCAAATCGGTAAGAATGTTGGTGATAACTGTACAAACGGTTTTTGTACCGGAATTTCGAATGCTTCAACAACAAGAGATTTTACAAAATCAGTTAATGCTACCGTAGGCGGCAAGGTTAAGGCTCAAACAACTGATACAACATCAGCAAAAAGTAATAATTATTTAATAAATTATGCTGAAATGAATTCTGATATGAAAATTGATTCTGTAAAAGCCGATGGCAGAGTTATTTTAACGGCCGATTATAATACAAAAGATGGTAAAACAAGGTATGACATTGTAAATGCCGCAGTTGATCCGAAAGTTGCAAACGTCGAAGGTTATGGCATTTCAATGATTGCAAGCGGTAATATCGGTACTAAAAATAAACCTTTGACATTTAACCAAACAAAGGCAGGAACTTTAAAAACAGTTGGAAATTCCATAGCATATATGGATGGCTACGGAATGGATGTTTTGGCAAATGAAGACATAAATATTAAAGGATTAGATGATAAATATACAACCAATAATATTTGTTCGATGATTTCTCGTGAAGGTAATATAAATGCTGAATTCGCCGGTAATACTTATATAGATGAGATTACTGCCGAAAAAGATATCAATATAGTAACCAGAGGCAAATCTTTAGAAGTTAATCATTTAGGTACTGTCCCGAGAACTCCGATTGATTATTTCGGGCCAAGAACAAACGGAGAAGCTGACGGCGGATATATGGGCGCTGAGAGAAAAGAATCTTTACCTGACCATGTGACGTTGAAAGCTCTTGATATAAATAAAACTATCAGACCAAACGGAGTAACTGTTGATGGCGGATATTACGGGTATGCTGATTCAACTGTAAAAGTCCATGATGCTTTGTTGGATAATGGGACTTTAGATATTACTGCTGATAATATATATGCAAACGGTGTTTATGCAAACTTTGGCCGAAATGGCTTTACAAAAAAAGCTGATTCTTCGACTACAAAAGTTCGCGGTGCAAGCCAAATCCCGACAGGTCACGCTGTAAGGCCGGAGGATGTGGAAGGTATAGGACACAGCAAATATGAAAGAAATTATTATTATCATGAAGGTGATGGTGATAATCATGATACAAATATTGATGATGATGATAATGTAGTTGATTCAACGCCTTTAGAAATTGATGATACTGCTGATACAGATACGGATACGGATTATGATACAGATACGGATGTTGATACTGATATAGACACAGATATTGATACCGATATGGATACTGATTCAGACACAGACGTAGATACAGATACGGACTTAGATACCGATACTGATATTGATACGGATACGGATTATGATACTGATGTAGATACAGATACTGATGATGATTGGAATTCTGATACTGATTCAGATACTGATTATGACACTGATACAGATACTGATACGGATATAGATACGGATATTGATACCGATATGGATACTGATTCAGACACTGACGTAGATACAGATACGGATTTGGATACCGATACCGATATTGATACAGATACGGATTATGATACCGATATAGATACAGATACTGATGATGATTGGAATTCAGATACAGATTCAGATACTGACTATGATACAGATACTGATGTAGATACAGATATTGACACAGATACTGATATTGATAATGATATGGATACTGACTCTGATACTGATGTTGATACAGATACTGATTTGGATACAGACACCGATATAGATACAGATACCGATATTGACACCGATACAGATACAGACACAGATGATGATTGGTATGCTGATACAGATACCGATACTGACTATGATACAGATACTGATGTAGATACAGATATTGATACAGATACTGATTTAGATACAGATGATGATAATATGGATACTGACTCCGATACAGATATCGATACAGATATTGATACGGATATTGATAATGATACGGATTTAGATACCGATACAGACATTGACACCGATACAGACGTTGATACAGATACCGACACTGACACTGATACTGATATGGATACTGATTATGATGACGATATTGACGGCAGAGAAACATACATACAGCGTAAAGTATTGGATAATGCTATCAGTACAATCGATAAACGCCAATTTATGAGATTTAATGTTTCACAAACTACAAATCCGGTATTGATGGAACGTTCTAATAATGGAGTAGAAAGACTTCTTGATGTATCAAGAGGTGGTATAGCAGTTACTCATAACGGCAACTTAAAAGTCGGTGATGTAATACCTGTACATTTAAGTTATGGCGGATTAGATATAAATGCTCAAGCTAAAGTTGTATCTTCAACTTCGGCAGGCAGAGCTGGCGCTGAATTTGTTAATATCGATCAAGCTGTTGCTAATCAATTGTTATACTTGAATA
>OMVC01000030.1 GCA_900314375.1 uncultured bacterium | reverse complement strand
CTGTAAACTCTTCGCTATCTTTTTCAAACCAACCTTTTAGCTTTTTTAATCTGTACTTTTTACCAATCTCAATCATAGTGTGCTCCTTTCAAGCTACACCATTCATCACTCTTTTAGCGGGAAACATCAAGTATATGTGTCTGAAATCGTATCATTTGGACATAATAATTTTTTGAACATGATTTAAACGGCTTTTAAACACCTTTTAAACGGCATTTAAATCTTCAACTTCTTTTTCATGGTCTATAAAGAATGCATTCAAGACATCCGCATCATTTCGCAAGTGTTTAACAACTGGTGCAAGATTGTAGCATTCTTCAATCTCCGGCTGATTTGCGACAAAATAATCTATAACAACAGCAGTGTTATAAATATTTTCCGACCACTTGCTTAACTGCTTAAACTCCTTTGGGGTAATATTAAATCCGACTTTTTCCATACGACCTCCTTTAACGTGTCGTATTCATCACTCAAAGTCAGAATTAAATCAAGTAATATTAAGCTACATTATCGTAAATATTATCATTTGCACTATTATAATAGTCATAGAAGTGATTATATAAGTTTTTACATTTTTCTTGGAATAATTCCCTATCATAAATTTCAGGTAAGGTTTCATCACAAATTATTTCTATTGCTTCTTTTACTTTTGCTCTTGTTGATTGTTTTTTACGCCAATCAAGAACAAGTTTTTCTTTTTTAATTACCTGAACTAATCTTTGAGCTGCAGCTTTTACCGTTTCAAATTCTTTTTTAGAGAGTTTTGGCTCTGGTTTGGTCAGTATATCAAGAATAGCAAGTTCTTCTTCTGTTAAATTTTCATCAAGATGGCGTTTTTCTTCTGCTGTTAAATCATTAGTTAGTGCAACTAACTGAATGTACATTTGCTCCATTGTTAATTTTCCAGCATTGTATTCATCAATAATTTGTTCAAACCTTTCTTGAAAATGTTTTCTCATATCATTAAGTTTCAGCATCATTGAAAGTTTAGAACTAATTGTTGATTTTAGTTTTTCTAGTAATGCGCGTTGCTTTTCTTTCAGTATTCTACGCTGCAATTCTTCAAAATCTATTTTACTTAAATCAAGTTTTTCACCAGCTTTTATTTCGTAAGATTTAAGATTTATAGATTCATTAAGCAATTCCTCCACTTGTTGAGCAAGCTTTTTAACCTCTGTATTATCAATAGACTTGAGTGTAACTTCTCTAATTTTTGCATAAAGAATTGAACAAACAAAAACTAATTTTGCGTATCTTCTAGCCTCACTATCAGGTAGAATTGCTTTAAATAATGCTTTGAGGTTTTGTGTTCCTTTTAAAAATTCTGTTTTATCCTTTTCTGTTTCTAATATTGTATTAACGGCTTCTTCTGTTCTTTTTATGCACTCTAAAGCTCTTGTATCAAATATTTTATCAACATCAATTTTCTTAGAATTTAGAAGTTCTATCATTTTTTTAGCTTCTGAATCTAAAAGCTTAATCAATTCTGCTTTTGTTTCTGCAGGATCTTCTTCAGAAGTTCCTCCGTCTGTAGGTTCTCCATATATTGCCAATGCTTTTTGTAATGCTTTAAATATGCCTATATAATCAACTATCAGACCGTTATATTTTCCCTCTGCTACTCTGTTTGCTCTTGCTATTGTCTGCATCAGAGTATGTTCTTTTAAAATTTTATCAAGATAAAGAGTTGAAATAGTCGGGCAGTCAAATCCGGTAACCCACATTGCACAAACAAAAACAAGTCTTAATTTATCTTCTTTATCTTTAAATTTGGTAGCTAAATCTTCTGATTTCATTCTTTTTCTGTGGGGAGCAATATCAACGCCTTTTTGTTTCATTTGTTCATCTTCATTTTGGGAAGAAGACACTACAACTGCCATATCAGTTTCTTTCATATAATTGATTTTATCTTGCAAAACTTCTTTGTCGTCTTCATTGGCAGTTTTCAATCTGTTTTCAAGAACCTTAATATATTTATCCCACTCAATTTTAACTTTATCATACATTTTAATCGCAGTTGCTTTATCAATTGCAACATACATTGCTTTTCCCATAAAACCACGATTCATAAAATGTTCTACAACATCTTTCGCGATTGCATCAAGCCTGTCTTCTCTTGTAATTACTTGATACATATTTACATATTCTTTTTCAAATTGTTCTTCTTGTTCTTCTGTAAAGTCCGCTGAGTCTATGATGTTTTGGAGTTGCGTTTCTAAATCATCATTTGTAATCTGCATTTCAGGTATTCTTGCTTCGTAGTACAAAGGAACAGTTGCAGAATCTTCTATTGATTGTTTGAATGTATATTTACTTACATAATCACCGAAAATTCGTTTTGTTTTTTCATCGCTTTTCATAAGAGGGGTACCTGTAAATGCTATAAACTTAGCATTAGGTAGTGCTTCTCTCATGTTCATTGCTAATGTTCCGTATTGTGTACGGTGTGCTTCATCGGTAATTACGATAATGTCGTTTCTATCAGATATTTGTTCAAAACTTTGACCTTTTTCTTCTGTTCCAAACTTTTGAATCATTGTAAAAATAGTTCGGTGATCTTCCTTTAATAACTGCTTCAAATGTTCTCTTGAAGTCGCCTGAATATTTTGTTCTGTAACCGCACCTGTTGAAACAAAGTTTTTATAAATCTGTTCATCAAGGTCAGTTCTATCCGTAACGACTACAAATGTCCAATTTCCTTTTATCTTTCGTAGTATTTTTTGAACAAAAAATATCATTGAAAAACTTTTTCCGCTTCCTTGTGTATGCCAAAATACACCAAGTTTGCCGTCTGTATTTGTTTTAAATCTTTCTATCGCACTCTTATCCGCTCTAAATTGGTGATTTTTACCGGAAATCTTCATTGTTCCGGCTTTTGTTGTTTGAT
>OMVC01000016.1 GCA_900314375.1 uncultured bacterium | reverse complement strand
GGTTTCATTATAACGAATATTATTATTTCTTAAAAACTCTGTTTTATATATGCCAGTCCAAGTGTTCATCATTAAATTAAATATCGATTTTTCACTCTGAACATTTATAATTCTATTATAATGGCTCTTTGACCAATCTAATTTCATTTTGTAATGAATCAAATCTTCATTAAATTGGTAAAAATCAGATTTTACAAAATCTATATTTGTTTCAATAGCTATATTGTAGAGTTCATTATACATGTCAGGCTCAATATAGTCATCAGGTTCAACAATCCCGATATATTCTCCGATTGCATGAGAGATGCCCACATTCATAGCTTTTCCATAACCTTCGTTTTCTTTATGGATAACATTAATTCTTCTGTCTTTTGCAGCGTATTCATCAATAATTTTTCCTGAATTATCTGTTGAACCATCATCTACACAAATAATTTCTATATCTTTTAAAGTTTGATTTATTACGCTATCTAAACATTGTCTTAAATATTTTTCAACATTGTATACAGGAATGATTACAGATACTTTCGGCATATTAAGCTCCTCGTCTGATTTTAATTTTTATACCAAATAAATTTATTACTTTATGTGTCTTGTTTTTATTATTTCTAAAGTTTGATATCTGCTTGCACACGTCATAAGGAACCTTATTAATCATAAATTTAAGTTTTTCGTAGTTATTATATTCATAAAAATAATCTGCATTATGATTGTATACCCCCATTTCTTCAAATAATTTATAAAGAATAACTTCTAAATCATGTGAATTTTTGAGGTTTAATGTGTCTAAATGCCAAAAGCTATGTTCAACAAACCAATTAATATAACTCTGTTCAACCATTGAATATATATTATATTTTTCAAGCGCCTTTTTTAATGCCAAAGCTCCTTCTATAAAGCAAAAAGGTGCTTCATCTCTGCGCTCGGACAATTGAGTCTTTGTATTAATTCTATGTATTACTAAATGATCTTTTATAATTGAAATTCTGTCAGCCAAGCACAATGATAAAAATACAAACATTCCGTCTTCTGAATTATGAATTTGTGGAAAAGTTAATTTGTATTTCTCGACAAATGAACGTTTGTATAATTTATCCCAAGTCCAACCTATGCAGAATCCTATTATGTGCTGAGGGATATCTGTGCAATTAAAGGTTTCCTTTTTAGGCAGATATTTTTTGACAATAGTATGATTAGTTCGCGAGGTATGATTTTTTGTTTGATTAAAAATAGAACATCGACAGATTACAATGTCTAAATCTTGTTTGCTCGCTTTTTTATACATTTTTTCAAGCATTGATGTGTTATATATATCATCTGAATCTAATATGGCTAAATAATTCCCTTTTGCAATGGCTAAACCTGCATTTCTTGCAGCTCCTGCGCCACTATTATATTGATTAATGACAATTATTCTTGAATCCTTGTATGCATATTCATTTAAAATCTCTCCGGATTTGTCTGTTGAACCGTCGTTTATACATATAATTTCAATATCTTTCAATGTTTGATTAACAACACTATCAAGACATTCTCTTAAATATTTTTCAACGTTATATACAGGAATGATTACGGAAACTTTGGGTGGCATTATTTGTTTATTTTTTATTTCAAAAGATTTTTCTTTTGTATCTCTCGTGCTATTTACTAATTCTTCCATTCAAAGCTCCCGTAATTCAAATATCTTTAAATATTTTATTATCCTAAAGAACTAAACAAAATTAGCCATGTGGCTAATATCCCATTAGTAAATGTCAATTAATATTTATTAAGCTTGTCTTGCAAAAAATATTATTCTTGTAGTATTATGTTTTGGTAAGAAATAGCCGAATAAGGAATAAAAAATTATGGAAAGACAAAAAGCTAATATTGCGATTTTGGGCGCAACAGGTGTTGTTGGAAGAGAGATTACAAAAATTGTTGATGAATTAAAAATTGATTTTAATACTATAAAATTTTTGTCAAGCGCAAAAAGTGCAGGTTCAAAAATAACATTCCAAGAGAAAGAATATACTGTAGAAGAAGCAACTCCTGACAGTTTTAACGGTGTAAATATTGTTTTAGCTTCGGCAGGCGGCGGGACATCAAAACATTTTGCCCCCGAAATTGTAAAACGCGGCGGAGTGCTAATCGATAATTCTTCTGCTTTTCGTATGGAAGATGATGTGCCGTTAGTTATTGCAGGTGTTAATGATGATGATTTAAAATATCATCACGGAATTATTGCAAATCCGAATTGCTCAACTTCCCAATTGATGCTTGTATTGAAACCGTTAAATGATAAATTTAAAATAAAACGTCTTATAGTTTCTACTTATCAGGCAGTTTCGGGCGCAGGCTTAAAGGCTATAAACGAATTGAGAGAAAATACTAAAGCTGCATTGAATGGCGAAAGTTTTACTCCTGATGCGTTCAAAAAGGAAATAGCATTTAACGTTTTACCTCAAATTGATGTGTTCTGTGAAAACGGTTATACGAAAGAAGAAATGAAAGTCGTAAACGAAACAAAGAAAATTTTGCATCTTGATCCAAATCTTCCTATTTCTTGTACGGCAGCTAGAGTACCTGTATTTAACAGCCACTCCGAAGCGGTTGATATTGAATTTGAACAAAAAGTTTCACCAAATGAAGTTAGAGAAATCTTAAATGATACATTTGGTGTTAAAGTTATTGATAATATTGATAATTTTGAATATCCGACAACAAAAGATTCTTCGGGCGTAGATCCTGTATTCGTCGGCAGAATAAGAAAAAATATCGCATTTGATAACGGTATTTCCCTGTGGTGTGTTGCTGATAATTTAAGAATCGGCGCAGCGCTTAATACTGTTAGAATATGTAAAAAAGTAATAGAGATGGGGCTTTATTAGATTGCAAGGTAAAATAACAAGGAGAAAATAAGTGAAAGTCGCAAGCGTACAGTCATCTCTTGATGCATTAATAAAAGCTAAAAAACATAAATTACAGCAGCAAAAAAAAATACATGCAGAAGAAAGATTAAATGAAATGGTAAAATCAGCGGTGCGTTCTGTGTTACCTGATATTAGATGCAGGACTGTAGTTAATAAAACCCCATCTGATGAGTTTTCGGTAATCGACTGTATTCATCAGTATAGCGGTGACCTCTTTATAAAAGATTCTGTTTGGGCGCCTTGGAGAAAGGTTTAATTCTTTAGCAATTCCTCGGATAATTTGCCGAAAGTTTCTATAGAAAGTTTCTCCCCTCTGGTGTTTTCGTCAATGTTTAGTTTTGATAGCGCGTTAAAAACTTTTTCTTTTGGGAAACCTCCGTTTAGCAGACAGTTCTTAATATTTTTTCTTCTTTGAGCAAAGCCTGCGCGTATTGTTTTCCTAAAATGTGAATAATCGGATAATTTTAACAACGGTTCTTTTCTCACATCGAGTTTTACAAGTGCAGAGGTTACTTTTGGCGCAGGATAAAAACATTTTCTGCCCACTGTTCTTAAAATTTTTACGTCTGCCCAAAATTGCGAAAGTATAGTCAAAAGTCCGTATTGCTTCCCTTGAGAATTTTCATTTGCAACCATTCTCAAAGCAACTTCCTCCTGTACCATAAGAATAATATCTTTTATCTTTGCTCGATTTTTATTTTTTAAATCGTCAATTTCCCCTAATAAATGTGCTAAAATCGGACTGGTTATATAGTATGGAATATTTGCAACTATTTTTATATCTTCTTGGCAAAGTGAGGATAAATCAGTTTTTAAAATGTCGTTGTGGATAATTTCTAAATTCGGGGCATCTAATTTTTTTAGTTCTTTTATTGCTTCTTCATCAAGTTCGATTGCGATAACTTTTTTGGCGTGTCTTACAAGCTGTTCTGTTACAAATCCGACTCCCGGTCCGATTTCAATAATCGTATCGTCAGGAGAAATGTTTGCATAATTTATAATGTCGGAAATAACTTCCCCGTCAATTAGGAAGTTTTGCCCTAATCTTTTTTTTGTTCTAAAGTATCTTGCCCGTTCAAAGTAATTCATCTTACTGATTATAATATCATACACAGAGCAATGTATATATTTTTTTATTTGTTATTTTAAGTATTGTTATGATATTATGAATTTGAAAAGGGATAATGATGTTAGAATTAAAGTCTAAAGTATTAGATAGGAGTGAAATATTAAAATTATACACAAAAGGTTATACACAACCTTGTGATTATAAATTGGGTTTGGAGTTCGAAAGATTGCCAATAAATACAGAAAGTTATGAAACCGTTGATTATTGGGGTTGTGATGGAGTTTGTTCATTGTTATCAAAGTTCGCCGGCAAAGATCATTGGGATTATATAGTCGATAATAAAAATATTATAGGGCTTGCAAAAGGACATGATACACTAACTCTGGAACCCGGTTCCCAAATAGAAATAAGTACAAAACCTGAAAGTACGGTTTTTCGTTTGAAAGAAAAGATAGATAATATAAATTCTAATTTATTATCAACGATAGGAGATAAAAATTTTGCACTGTTAAGTTACGGGGTATCACCATTAACAACAAGCAAGAATATTCACCTGATTCCAAAAAGACGTTATAAAATAATGGCTTCATATTTGTGGGGAATTTTGTCTGATGTTATGATGCGCGAAACCGCTGGAATCCAGTGTTGTATAGATTTTAAATCAGAAGAAGATGCTATGCGCAAGTACAAACTTGCAAATAAATTAGCTCCGTTTATGACTGCAATGTTTGCCAATTCGCCTATCCGCGGGGGAGTGGATACAGGTTATAAATCATTTAGGGCTTTAGCTTGGATAAATACAGATAGTGACAGATGCGGTTTTGCGGGAAAAATCAGTGAGGAGTTTTCATTTGACGATTATATTGATTGTGTTTTGAAAACCCCAATGATATTTATACAACGAGAAGGGCAACCTGTCGAAATTAACGGGAATATTACTTTTGAAGAATTTATAAAAGATGGTTATCATGGTTTGTATCCGTCAATAGAAGATTATGAACTTCAGGCAAACTTGTGCTTTCCTGAAGTAAGATTGAGGAATTTTATTGAAATAAGAAATCATGATTGCGTAGGCGGCACCTTGAAATATGCTATTCCTGCAATTTATAAAGGTATTTTGTATGATAATAATGCCATGAGTGAGTGCGAGGAATTGTTAAAACATCTTCAGTATAAAGATTTTTCTGAATTGCGATATAATGTTCCAAAAAACGGATTGCAGACAGAAATTAAAAAAGCCAAGGTGGTTGATTATGCAAAAGTGATTTTACAAATTGCAGAGAAATCTCTAAAAGATGCACAAACCGGTGAAGAATTATTTTTACAGGAAATAAAAACACTGGTGTCTAAAGGCATTACTCCTGCAGATATTATTCTTAAAAAATGGAATGGGGCTTGGCATAAAAATGTTGCGAAAATGATTAATTATTTAATTGGATTAGAAAAGAATAATTATTGTTAATCTATTATATTCACTCTGCCGTCCGATTTAATTTCAATAGGTTCGTTGAATTTTTTTAGATAATCACAAGCCAGTTTATTTTTATCTAAATAAAATGTTTGTACAACATAATCAGGGTTTTGATTTGTCGGGAAATAGTTATCTCCTCCCGTAGCTATAAAATCATCTGTTGCAACGGTATATTTTTTCGTTTCTGACGGATTGTTAACATTTATTGTATGTGAGTTTCCATTTTTGTCGATAAATTCAGCGCTAATGAGGTTCCCTTTTTTGTCGCAAGTATATTTCATTCCGGAAACAAGCATAATTCCCGGTTTAGAACCTGTTCTAAGTGATTTTACTCCGACTTTTATAGCGTCAATTATCTGTTTTTCTGTCAATTCTAATATCATCATGTTGTCTTCAAATGGAGTAATGTCTGCTACAAGTCTTGTATCGACTTTCCCTTCGGAGAAATGACCTCTGATGTTTCCGGCATTTAAAAGCGCAATGTCTGTACCCAGTTCATTTCTCATTGCGTCTGCAATCAAATTGCCGTGCGGATTGTCTTCTATAAGTCTATGCTTTGGCGGTGCTACTGCTGATTTTACAATAGCAACTACATCAGGTTTTCCGATGATTTTTTCAACCGAATCCTTTATATGTAACGGAAGATTGTAATTGTTAATATCAATAATATTATTTTGAACTTTTTTGATTACACCGTTTTTATCAAAATCAACATTCAATACTCCGGCATTTTCCCCATCTTTTCCTGCTTGGGTTATGACAACGGGTTCACCGTTTTTTGAGTAGAATAAATTTTCGCCCGGTTTTATATCTTTTATTAAATCGTGTGTATGAGCGCTAAATATAATATCAATACCTTCTACTTCTTTTGCTATTTTTTTATCGTTTTGCAACCCGCTGTGCGACAATAATATTATTTTATTTATGCCTTGAGATTGTAAGGCTTTTACTTCATTTTTAACACTGTTGATTGTATTTTCAATATTTTGAACTTCAATATCAGCCATGCTCGGGTTCATTTTTACTCGTTCGAGCATATCTGATGGCGAAATCCCTATAAGACCGTATTTTTGTCCGTCACGTTCTATTATTTTTGAACTTTCAAAACGTCCTTCTAATGGAGAACCTGACTTAACTTTTATATTTGCAGCTAAAAATGTGCAATTTGTATCTTTTATTAGTTGAGCCAGATTTGCAGGGTTGGGTACATCAAACTCATGATTTCCGGGGATGCTCGCATCAAATTTACACCATCTTAAAAATTCGCTTGCAACTTTATTGTTCTTTGGGTTCGCGCCTATTAAAATATCTCCTGAATTTACCTTAAATTTTGAAATATTTTCGGTTGAGTTTGTAAAGAAATTAGGAAATGCTGTGTTTGACGGTGTCGTTACAAATTCTTCCGCAACGTTGACTATGCGTTCCATTTTTGTCATTTTCCCATGAACATCATTTACATAGAACCAACTGGTATGTGTTAATTCATTCGGTTGCGGGTCATAATACAGAGAAGAAGTTTGAGCAGGATAAATGTTGACATCATAAGTGTTTGGTGTATCTGTTTTGGGTATATTAACAGATTGAGTATATTGTTTTTGATGCAGATATGATGTCGGATAATTATATGATATTGTTGGTGTAGTATTTATCATTATATAATCCCTTTACACTTCATCTAAATAAAACCCTCTAAAAATAAAATTTGCTTAATTTAATATATTCATTAAGTAACGTTAAGCACATTTTCTCATTTGTTTGTACATGTTAACCCCTTCAACCCAGCTAGGTACAATGTTTAGGTCTGTTTCTACAATTTCTTTCGGCAATGCTGCGTGATGAATCTTCGGAAGGATGTATGCTTCCGGATATTCTATTGGTTTTGCAACTTCATCATCCGTATCATTACAGATAAATGTCATTTTCCCGTCACCGTTTGTTTTGTATCCGACAATTGTAATTTCGTGTCCGTTAACAATAACATTGTTTTCATTTGTTTGAGTGTAACCTATAATTACATTTTCACCCATGTTTAATGCGTTTATTAAATGTCTTTTCATTGTGCTTAAATCTGTTTCATAACCAATTAGGCGTGCATTTTCATCAACTGTTTGGTATGTGACTGATAAAATGTTTTTGCCGAATACTACTGATTCGGTGAAAGTCTTTTCAAATTCGATTAATCCTTTGTCGTTTTGGTTGAATTTTCCCCCTCGTTTATCTGTCAAAGAGTTATATGTCTGTTGTGAGCCTACTTGCATAAATGTTGATTGCATTAATACATCTAACGGGCTTCTTTCTTCGGGATCTTTATCGGTTGTTTGAATTTGGGCTCTTAAGATAGCATTGTTATCAGGTTTGAATTTAAGTACGGCTTCATTAAAATTGTTCATTTCAAACGGAATTTCGAAAGCGTTTAATAACCAAACTCCGCTAAGTGTGTTATCTGCAAGGTTTTCTAATTTTATTGTTTTTGTGACACTCATGTCAGGTGAACTTAAACCTTGAGCAAATCTTGCAAATTCTGCAGGCATTTGTTTTGCCAGTTTAAATTCCGTACTGGCAGCAACGCAGGTCCCTGAGTGCTCAACATCAATATCATCAGATGTCTGTCTTGCATCAGTTTGGTTTAATTTTGAATGGTTATTTGCCTGAATTACAGCATTTCTGTATCTCGCAGGGATATCCCCAAATTGTTGGGTAATAAAATACGGATATGCAATTGTTGTAATTGTGTCTTTCAATATTACGTTTGCATTTAATCCCTGAGCTCTCGGTTCTGTGACAATTTTGTGTAAATTGTCTAATACTGTTGATTTATCATCGGAGTTATTATTTAATAAAATACCGTTTTTTAACAAGCCTTCAAGCATTTTACGCGTATTTCTGTCGAGTTTGGATGAAACTGCTTTGTATTTCGATTTTTCTTCTTTTCCTGATAATTCCGTGCGTAGAGTTATATTCTTGTTAGAATATCCCATAGAAAGTGTTTTTGCCGTAAATGACGGGCATGCTTGCGCATTTGTAACAGGCGAAGTCTGCTGCGTATTGTCTGTACGGTTTACACTTGTGTTATAATTATATTGTTTTAAAGCAACATTAATTTTTTCTACCATAATAACTCCACATGTATATTAAAAATCATAAACAGAAAAAATTGCTAGTTGTTAATAAATTTTGTAAATAAATATTAATGGAAGATGCGAATTTGAAAATAAAACCATTATTGAAAGAACAAATAATAATATCAATAGATAGGCTAACAAGGTTCAAATGCCCCGAAGAAAAGTATTTGCGGGTGTTCTATGATATAATTTTGCATAATTTAATTGAACCGAAATATAATCGCAGTGAATTAGAAAATTTAGAAAATGAAAAAATAATGACTTTGGCGCAGGATGTTATAAATTTTTCACTTGATAAATTGGGCTGCCAAAGTGATAAAAATTTTGTAATCAATAAAAAATTATTTGAGTATGAAAATTCTGTTTTTAAATTTGGAGATAATATAAAATCGTTATTAACCAATAAGATAAACTATTTTGGAATGTTGCAGCTTTTGAGTGAAAATGATTTGCCTGATAATTTAAGATGGTTCAAAGCTCTTAATTCTGATGTTGATATTATAAAAGCCCGCCGTAATGATGCTTTCAGATATCCGATAGAAATCCTTGTTTTGACTGAAGGAGCAACAGAAGAAACTTTGCTGCCTGAGTTTGCAAAACTTTGTAATTTCGATTTTGAAAGAGAGGGGGTATATTTACTTCCTGCAGGCGGTAAAAATCAAGTGGTCAAAGCTTATTATGAATTGTCTGAATATTTAAAAATACCTGTTTTTGTTTTGTTTGATAATGATGGTAAATCGAACGCAAAAGAAATAGAACCAAAATTGAGAACAACTGATGAAATTTATATCATTGAATGCGGTGAATTTGAAGATTTGCTTACTCAAAAACTCTTTGAAAGGGCTTTGAATTACGAATTGCAAAATATTTCCATTCCGGCAGATACTGTCGATTATCATTTGCCAAGAGTGAAAATTTTAGAAGACATATTTAAAAAACGCGGAATGCATGAATTAAAAAAAGTTGAATTTGCAAAAACCGTTAAAAAAAATATACTCTCCTGTGAAGATGTATCACCTGAAATGCGGCGGATTATAGAAAAAATCAAAAAGATAAAATTAAATAATAAATATTAAAATGTGATTGTTGACATTTGATTTTGTTCAATATACAATAATTCTTGTAGTCAAGCCCCCATCGTCTAGAGGCCTAGGACAACACCCTTTCACGGTGTAGACAGCAATTCGAATTTGCTTGGGGGTAATTTTTTAGAAAGAACCGCAAAGGTTCTTTTTTTATTGCATATTACCCCCTGCAAATCCGAATTAGCAATTTTGCCGTTAGTCAAAATTGCTAAATTAGCCTATGGCATACATTTTCGTAAGTTCGAATTTCATATTCTCACTAACGAAAATTGCAGAATTAGCCTATGGCATACATTTTCGTATGTTCGAATTTGCAAACTATCTGTCGTATCTGTCCTTTTTAGCCAAGTATGATACGCGTTCAAAGGTAAATGTTATATCAATACTGTCGCCGAGAATATTGTTTGGCAGCGGGGATAGTTTTGAGCTTGCGAGTGCCCTCATTGCGCCAAGGTCAAAATCTCTGTCGCCTGACGTTTGAGAAATCTTTGAATTTTTTATGCTTCCGTCACGCAATACTTGAAAGCTTACTACCGTTTTAAATCTAAAATTACTTTCAGGAGGTATCCAATTTGCTTCTATTCTGCGTTCGATATCTTTCATATAAGTATCAATCGGATCAACTTTTGGTGTTTGAACTGTATATGACGGAGTTCTGTGTCTTGTTTTTGAGATAACAAAAGCTCGTGATTCCGATGTAAACCCAAAAATAAATAGAATTGCTATAAAAAATGAAATAAATCTTTTTCTTTCCATAACAATTCTATATTATAAATTTATTTAAAATATATCAATAAGTTAACAGGATGATTTTTATGCTTTAACTTTTTCTGATTTATTTGCCAATTCGGAATCAACCCTTAAAAATACAGGGTGAATATCTTCTTTAGAGATAAGTTTTCCGACTTTGATATTGTCGGTCGTTATATCATCATACTTCGTTTTGATATCATAAGATAATTGATTTGCCATATCTGATGCGATATTCGGGCAATATGGGTAAATCAAAGAAGAAATTATGCACATAATTTCCAGAACTGTTGCAAGTACCTGCCCGCATTGGGTCATTTTTTCTTCTTTTGCTAATGTCCAAGGTGCATTATCCGTTACAAATTTATTTGTAGCATCAACAAGTCCGATAATTTCTTGAGCGGCTTCTTGGATTTCAAAATGATTGAAGTGGTTTTCAACTATTTTAATTGTTCCTAAAGCGGTTTTTAAAAGTCCTTCTGCTTCTTTTGAACGGTTATTTAAAAATTCTTCTTTAATTTCGCCGTCAAAATATTTTACAAGCATTGATAAGCTTCTGTTTAAAAGGTTGCCCATACTGTTGGCAAGATGTGCATTAACTTTTTCTTTAAAATCAATATCCGAGTAATTCCCGTCCCTTCCGCAAGGAGCTGAAGTTGCCATATAGTATCTGAAAGCATCAGCATTTTTGAGTTCAAAGTTTTCTAAAACAGAAGTCGGTGAAACTACGTTACCTAATGATTTTGACATTTTAGTTTCATCAATAGTTATCCAGCCGTGCGCAAAAATATGTTTCGGTAACGGTAAATCCAGCGCCATCAAAATTCCTATCCAATATATACTGTGGAATTTCAAGATATCTTTACCGATTACATGAACATCAACAGGCCATAATTGTTTAAATTGTTCGCTTGAACCATCGGGGTCATAACCGATTGCAGTTATATAATTTGATAAAGCATCTATCCAAACATAAATCGATTGATTAGGGTCATCTAAAATGTCGATACCCCAGCCTACATTCTCTTTTGAACGAGAAACAGAAATATCCTGAATGTCTTCCAATTGGTTAAGAACTTCATTTGCTCTGAAAGAAGGAACAATAAAGTCAGGATGTTCTTTTATGTGTTTTATAATAGCATCTTTGTATGCAGATAATTTAAAGAAATAATTTTCTTCTTTTACGATATCAGGTTTTTTCTGATGGTCAGGGCATAAGCCGTCTTCGGTTAAATCTTTCGGATTTAGAAAACATTCACAACCTTGACAATACCAGCCTTCGTATTCGTGTTTGTAGATGTCGCCTTTATCTTTCAGTTTTTGAAAAATCTTTTGAACAATTTTTTCGTGGTCTTGGTCTGTTGTTCTTATGAATTTATTGTAGTTTATATCTAAAGCTTTCCACGCATCTTTAAATTTTTGAGAATTCATATCGCACAATTCTTTTGGTGTTATACCTTGAGAAGCTGCGGTTTTTTGAATTTTTATACCGTGTTCGTCTGTTCCTGTTAAGAAAAACATATTATCAGTTCTTAATGAATAGTGGCGGGCAATAATATCAGTTAAAATCTTTTCGTATGCGTGTCCTATGTGAGGAGCTCCGTTTACATAATCAATTGCAGTCGTTAAATAATATTTATCAATCATTTTTAAATCCTCTCTGTTAAATCTATCGTATCATAAAAATATCATATACAAATAGGATAAATAATATGAATTTTTAAGATAATATATTTGAAATGTCATTGGCGGAGGTATTATGAAAAAAGTTTTATATATATTGTTTGTCTTAATTGTGTTATCGTTCATTGTTTTTCAATTACAGCAGTATGTTTCTGCCGTAACATTGGGTAATGAACCTCCTGCAGAGTATATAAATAAATTAAAAACCTGTACTCCGGGAACTGTTAAGGCACAAAAAGGTGCAATGATAACTGAATATTCCGTTAAAGGTATGCTGCCAAACGGCAGGTGTAATGTAACAATTACATCCTATTCTGACTTTTCAAATAAAGAAGATTATGAGCAAGCAAAAGAGCTTTTTGGCGGTTTTGTTGAAATGTTTGAATCAATGTCAAAGAATGCCGGAAAATCTTTTGACAAGAGTAAAATACCTTCTGCTGATGAAGTGCTGAAAATGGCGGAAAATGAAAAGGATGTACTAAATTGTAAATTTTCAAAATCAGAACGTGATGCTTTGGTTACGGCTTGGGCAAAACACGACGATAAAAACCCTCCGCCCCAAAAAATCGACGGCGGATATTCATATAGCTGGGATTCAAGTAAAATGAGTTCTTATGATGCTCTAATGATAGAAGTTTCACAAGGTCCTTGTGAAACTTTAAGTACAGGCGCAGATAATGATTCTAAAAATTGGAAAAAATTTGCGTGTGAGTATGCCGATACAACATGTTATATTCGCATATCAAGCAACAATTCTGCGGCAATGCATTGTACTAAAGATGCTCCTCAAGGTGTTAGTATGTTAGATTTTATAAGTACCGTAAAAAAACATGCACAGTCCGGCATGTGTTCGCAATTATAAATATCAATCCATGGGTTGACAAAATTAATGTATAAAATACACTAAATAGCAGGGCGTGAAACGCTTGTTCTTATTGCATTTTAGCAATAGCTTCGGTTGGTAATAGTCACTTGGGGTTGAAATTTTAAATTTTTGTAATATAATAGTCGTATAAATCATTCGAAAAAGTGAAAAACTTACTAACAATAAGTGTCAAAAAGTAACTTTAGAGAATTTTCAATTTACAACTAGAGGATTTTATTTTGAATTTAAAAAAATTATTACTACTCACCATCGCGCTATTTGGTATGATGTTCATTCAAGTACAGGCAGCAAGTGTAGATGCGGTGAAGGCGGCAATAGTTAAGTATTCTATTGAAATGGGGGTTGACCCGGCTATTACTTTAAGTATTGCCAAGACTGAATCAGGTTACAGACATGATTTAAGAAGTTCTCATGGCGCAGTCGGAGTGTTTCAGTTGATGCCATCGACGGCTCGCAGAATGGGCTTAAATCCGTATTCTCTTGATGATAATATCAAGGGCGGTATTATGTATTACAAGTCAATGTATCAAATGTTCGGCAAAATGGAGCTTGCAATAGCAGCCTATAATGCAGGACCGGGAAATGTGAAAAAATATAAAGCGGTTCCGCCGTTTAGAGAAACGAAACGGTTTGTTGCCAACATTATGTCTGATTATCATTATTTAAAAGCTCATACTGATCCTGCGGTAACTGCCTACCTAAAGTCAAAGCAAAAAGCAAATTCAGCTGTTGCATCTGCTAATCAAGGTATAAAAAAAGAACAAGTTGAATTGCCAAAACAATCTGTGGA
>OMVC01000118.1 GCA_900314375.1 uncultured bacterium | reverse complement strand
TATAAATAATCACTTAAAATGATAATTCTCAGACACAAAATGAGAATGTTCTAAATGTAAACAATCACTTAAAATGATAATTCTCAGACACAAAATGAGAATGTTCTCAAACTGTTAAACAAAAAGTCGGAAAAACTTCAAAAATCCCTGATATAAATTTCAAAACTCTCTGATAATTTACTCTCAAACTAAATGATATTAAACTTTTAAGTTCTATGTCTAAGTGTGTTCATTTGTTAAATGATATATAGCCGGTTGGGTAATATCTTGTTGTCGGGCTTAGTGATATACTCTAAAATGCCCTAAAATTAGGATTATAAAGGAGTAAGAATGGCAGAAGATATTTGGCTGAGTATGGATGAAGTTTGTAATCTAACAGGTGAAGTCAAAGAAACTGTCAGACGCAAATGCAAACGCGGTGAATATTCTTGTACTTATGATAAGAAAGGTAAATATAAAAACTATTTAATAAACCTTGATTCACTTCCGGAAGCTGCCAAAAACAGATACAACGGCATAAAAATAAATGTGCAACATTCTAAATTCTATAAGGAATCTCCGGCATGGGCAAAGAAGCAAGCTAAAAAATACGTTGAATTAATTAAAAAAACTGTAGGAATGAAGCATAAAGAAATCGTAGAGTTTTTGCAGGATTGGAACTCTAAACATCCTGATAAAAAATCAAGCTACTCTGCTTTATGTAAGGCAAGAGTTAAATATGAACAATTCGGCGAAGATGCACTTTTGTCAAAGAAAGGCTTTAAAGAAGAGGATTACCGTGTAAAACCGGAATACTATGATTATTACAAAAATCTATATATGCAACCCACAGCACCCTCAGCTATTGATTGTTGGATGCAAACCCTTAATTATGCAAAACAAAAAGATAAAATTAAAACTGCAAATTTCCCATGTGATAAGACTTTTGATAGATTATTAAAAAAAGAATATTCTCCTGAACAAATCAAAAGAGCAAGGCGACACCACGAAAAAGTTATTGCGAGGGATTATTCAAATATCAAAGCGAATGAATATTGGATAATTGAAAGTTGTCAGCTCAAGTTTCAAGTAAAATATAAAAACAGCTATTATTATCCTTGGCTTACGGTTGTTAAAGATGTAAAAACTAAAAAATGGTTAGGGTGGTTTGTTTACCATAAACTTATTAAGTCTGAGCATATTCTACAAGCTGTTTATTATGCCCTAATTAAGTATGGCAGGCCTAGTAAAATAATTATTAAAAATATCCATTTTGATTCGTATATTGCCAAAACAGGTAAACTCAAGAAAGCCGATATTAGTTGCAATCAGGATAAGTTATTACCCATCCTGATTTATTCCGGAGCAAATTTAATTTTTGATGTTCCTGCAAATGTAAATAACGCCTCAATAACTTATGATTTAAGAGAGTTTGTTCCTCCAAATCCAAATACTAATATCTTTGATTTTAAAAAGCAATTGGATGAATATGTTGAAGTAATAAATAACAAAATTCATAGGAACCAAATATTTAAAAATAAATCACCAGAACAATTATGGCAGAAGGGCTATATACAGCAAGATCTTCCTTATAAAAAATGTCTTATTGATATGTGTTTACGGACTTCAAAGCCAATAAAATATCAGAAGAACGGTATTTATGATACGGTAACGAACAGGCATTATTGGGGAGATTGGATGCCTCTTTGCACTTCAAAATCAATGTATTTGAAGCGTGATATATATTCAGAGGACGATGGTTGTCTTTATGATGGCGAGAATCAGAAATTTTTAGGAGAAGCATATGTTTTAAATCCTGCTTCGGCCCTATGGAAAACTCCGGAAGAACAAGAGCAGGTAAAGATAGCAATTGAGAGAAAAAGAAGAGCTATAAAAAATACTAAATCTTTTCTTGAAGGAATTGAAAGAATACCTTTTGGGAGATATTAAGAAGCAGACACCCAAATGAACAAATTTCAAGTGTTCAATCTTTTAGAAGAGCCCTGACTAAAAACTTTTCTGCGGAATATATTAAGAAAAGACGAAGTGAAAGTTTAAAACTTCCCGAGCTTCGCAAAATATCTTCAGTTGAAACAGATAAAATAACATACGAAAAAGTCAGCACGGCGTTTGATGATTACCTGAAAACGGTTGAAAATAAGCAAGATGAAAATTCGATTTGTGCAAGAGGTTATATCCAAAACCACTTATATCCATATTTTGGCAAATACAAGTTTAAAGATATTACGCAAGAAACTTTGATTAATTATCAAAGTAAAATGTTATCCGAAGGTTATTCCGTTGCGAGTATAAAGCGATTTATAAGTACATTTCAGAAAATCATGAAAAAGTATTCAAATGCCGGCCACCTTCTGTTTTCGACACAAGAAACCATTTTACCTTCACTTGAAAACAGAGTCTTAACAGATGATGAAATTCAACAAATAATTAAAGACGACAGTAAAATTCAGGAATTATGGATTTTAACAACCGGAATAAATATAGCAGAACTTGGTGCTTTGTATTATACAGATATTAATTTTATCGATAAAACCGTAAATATAAGCAAATTCAAAAACAAAGGAAATGTCGAAAATATCAGAGCAAAATATAAGATAAGAACA
>OMVC01000077.1 GCA_900314375.1 uncultured bacterium | reverse complement strand
AAATTTTACGCATATTGCCCTTTTATTTTACGACTTTATTAAGCCCGTGCGGTTTATCAACATTGCGGCGAAGCCTTAATGCAATTTCTAAAGACAGCATCTGTATAACAACTAACAAGCCAAAAGTTTTTATTAATGGCTTTTGGCAGTCAATATCAATATTGTATGCTGTTTTAACCTGATTTGTGCGATTTCCGATTACACAAATTGCGGGATTATAATCATTTTTTATCTTTGTTAAATTTTTCATCACAATATTAGTCAGCGCATCATTTGAAACATATACAAGTGCTTCGCGGTGATTGTTCAAAATTGCGACATGCCCGTGCATAAATTCCCCTAAAATATATGATGAAGTATTTATATAAGACGTTTCTTTAATTTTTAGGGAAGCTTCTTTTGCCAAAGCATAACTTATACCGTCAGCAGTTATTACAATATTTTTATATTTAGATAAAAATTTTGCGACTTGTTTGATTTTGGATTGAAGCCCGTATGCCTGAATAATAACGGATGGTATATCGTTCAAATCCCGTATGATATCCGATACTTCGATATTTTTATTTTGCGCAAATTTTAAAACCAAAATGGTTGAGCATAACAGTTGAGAAGTCAGTGATTTGGTTGCCGCTATACTCTGTTCAATTCCTGCATGGCAAGCAATTTTATAATCAGCGGAATTCCAAATGGTAGAATTTTCTTTATTTGTTATACAAAGAGTTTTAACTCCGGCCGATTTTGCAATTTCTAATGCTTTGTTTGTATCTGTTGTTTCACCCGATTGAGTAATAAAAATATATAACAAATCCTGAGCATCGGCTATTTTGGTTTTTAACAAAAATTCGCTTGAATAAACTGCACTCGCTTCAATATGCGCAATTGAACCGAATAAATCTGCGGCAAATCTTGCGCAATGATAGGATGAACCGCTTGCTACTATTATTACGCGGTTTATATTTTCAGGAATTTCTATATTGATATTTTTATTATCCCAAATGTAAGCATCCAAAATATCTTGAACAATTTTGTTTTGTTCAAATATTTCTTTTTCCATTGATGTTTTTTTGCGTTTAAAAAATAACATTATCCGCCTTAAAATAACAAGTTTGTTCGGTTTATTACACAAATTCCGAGCAAAATTATCCTTCTAAAAATTCTCTGACAAATTTGTTAACTGTTTGAGGGTTAGCTCTGCCTTTGGTTTCTTTCATAACTTGACCGACAAAGAAGCCTAACAAGTTTGTTTTACCGTTTCTGTATGCTTCGACCTGTTGAGGGTTAGCTTCTACAATTTTTTGAACAATTTCTTTGATTGCACCTTCATCTGAAATTTGGCTTAAACCTTTTTTCTCAACAATTTCAGAAGCATTATCGCCATTGGTAATCATATCTTCTACAAGAATTTGTTTACCGATGTTATTTGAAATAGTTCCTTTTTCAATCATATTGATTAACTCTGCTAGATTTTCAGGAGTTAATTTGGTTTCGCCTATTTCACAATGATTTTCTTTTAAATACGCCGAAATTTCACCCATCATAAAATTAACTGCAGTTTTAGGGTTTGCGCCAAGCTCGATAACTTTGTCAAAGAACAACGCTAACGGCATTTGTTCAACAAGAATACGAGCATCATATTCGCTTAATCCCAAACTTTGGTATCTTTCACGTTTTTGAGCAGGCAATTCAGGCATGGTTGCTCTGATTTTTTCGACCCACTCTCTTGAAATTTCTAACGGCATTAAATCAGGTTCAGGGAAATAACGATAATCATTGGCATCTTCTTTGCTTCTCATTGATTTTGTTTCGCGTGTATCATCATTCCAAAGTCTTGTTTCCTGAACAACTTCGCCACCTTCTTCAACAATTTCTATCTGTCTGTCGATTTCGTATTCCAAAGCTCTTTCCAATGCGGAGAAAGAATTGATGTTTTTGATTTCCGCTCTTGTGCCAAATTCTTTTGAACCTTTTGGCATAATCGAAATGTTTGCATCACATCTCATAGAACCTTCTTCCAAGTTGCCGTCGCAAACTCCTGCATATCGAACAATATCACGAAGTTCTTCCATATATGCTCTTGCTTCTTGAGGACTTCTCATATCAGGTTCTGATACGATTTCCAATAACGGTGTGCCCGCTCTGTTCAAATCAACTAAAGAGTACAAAGATCCGGCCAAACCGTTAGCACCGGCATGAACAAGTTTTCCTGCATCTTCTTCCAGATGCGCACGGGTAATTCCGATTCTTTTACCGTTTATATCAATATGCCCGTTTACACAAATAGGTTCATCATATTGAGAAATCTGATAGCCTTTCGGTAAATCAGGATAAAAATATTGCTTTCTGTCAAATTTGCATCTTGAAGGAATTTCGCAATTCAGTGCCAAACCTGTCAAAATCCCCATATTTACAACTTCTTTATTTAATACAGGCAAAACCCCAGGCATGCCCAATGTAATTGGACTGGTTAAACTGTTTGGTTCCTGTCCGAACTCGTTTTTGTCGGGCGCAAATATCTTTGAATTGGTCTTTAATTGTGCGTGAACTTCCAGACCTATTACTACTTCGTATTTATCTCTTAATTCTTGTTCTACCATTTTTCTCTCCTTGTCTATTATCTTTATAATAGCACAAAAAAATAATGTGAAGGTTCAGGAGGACAAGAAGGCAGGAGGACAAGCTATCTATTTAATTGAAAATTGAAAGTGGAAAATGGAAAATTGTTTCGTTTTTTTCCCCTCCCTTGGGGGAGGGTGTCGCACAAGCGACAGGAGAGGGGTTATTTAA
>OMVC01000115.1 GCA_900314375.1 uncultured bacterium | reverse complement strand
ATTGGCAAGATTTAACTTATAAGGCAAACAAATCCCTTCTATGCTATTCTTAACACCAATTTCGAGAGCTTCTTTGTTATTAGGTGGAGGCATTACTATTTTCGCACCAATGGAAGAAACAAGTGCTTCCATAGATAAGTCAATATTTCCCATACGAGGCCAAGCAATAACCCTTTTGTTGGTAGGTATTGTTTTATCTAGCTGTGAAATTGTTCTGTTACCATCTTGTGCTTTTGCCACTTTTATTCCTCTATAACCTGAATTGGATTTGTATAAGCATATCCTCGACCTGAATATGAAAATTCCACACGATATTTCCCTGCTTTTGTTATTGGGATTCTGCATCTTTTCCTTCTGTTGGTAGCGTACTCTTTACCATTGAAAATTACTTTTATATCAGCAGTCCTGTGAGCCTGTATATCTAAATAGGTAAAATCTGTTAAAGCGATTGTCTCTCCAAAGGATTTAATAGTATTAGCGTTTACAATATCTATTTGAGGAATATCGCTACAAATTTTCCTATTTATAATCAAATTATTTCCATTTTTTATTGCAGTTAAGATTTGTTTTTTTGCAATATCAAAATTGTTTGATAACGGTTCATTTAAAGCAATTACATTTGTTATTGTTTTGAAACAAGTTTTATATGGAAATACAGTTAACGGTAATATGTATTTATAAATCTTTAATGCGTGTGCATCTACACCACCAATTGCAGGAATTATTCTTGATGAATTACAATTTAACTCATCCCACCAATTTAATGTTTTTGGTGATGGATTTGAAATTATTTTATTCTTAAAGAAATAGGAATAAGCTAGTTTAAATATATTTCTATCATTTAAATTATCACCCCAAGAAGAAAACCAATTCCATATTTCAATTCCATCAGGTATTACATTTTTGTTTTCCCAAATGATTGGCTTCCATTTGTTTTTTCTTTTTTGACTTTCATTTGGATGTGCGGCAAAACCAAAGCCACCATTCTTTCTAACATTATTTACGTTTGTTTGTGAATCATTACTTGGTTCAATAAGTTCATCTATTCCTAGAGCTAAATAATGACTATTATTTGCAGGTGAAATCTCTTCGCCTTTTAGAACATACACACCGTTGTAAATACCCTCTTGTGTATCAAAATAATTGTTATCAGTGATAATAATCCAAGTTAAACCTGCATTTTTAGCATCCTTACTAATGGTTTCAATATTGCCTGAACCATCCGAAATATTCGAATGAATATGGATACAGCCTTTATATTTGTATTTTTTGTAATTATCGTTAGCCATTAATTATTACCGTTTTTATACTATTGTTAAATTTTGTTCCTTTTGTTTTATCGCAATATTTGTATTTTCTTTTTGGGGAGATTGAAAGAATTTAATATTACTTTTTTCTATTTTTTTGCGTTTTTTACGTATTAACATATCAACAAAAGCCTCGACTCTGGTCAAAAAACCGGCTTCTCCTGTATGTTCATCAATCGTTAAATGCATCATTGGAAGTTTTTTTTCTGAAGCGTGATATTCTAATTCATTCACCATCAACGAATCAGGGCCACAACCAAATGCAGAAAGTGCAATAATACCATCTATTCTCTCATTAAGCATATAATATGCAGCGGCACCTGTTAAATCTAACTCATTTGCCCAATATTGAATTTCACCTAATTCTTGAATAGAATTTACTGCATCTTGTTTGGAAACATTAAGTCCTGTATAAACTTTAACTCCCATTTTTTCTAGTTTAGGAATTAGTCTCATAGAGATTCTTTCATCAAACAAGTTATATCCATGAGCCATAATTACAACAGAAATAGGTCTTACAATTTCAATAGGTTTTCTTGCAGTTTTGTTATTTATTGCATGATTTAAAGCTTCTTCAAACGGAACGCCGTCAACAGTCATTTGCTTAAAATTGTTATATATTGACCAACCTGATTCTATTGCAGAATCAATTATTTTTTCATCAAAAATTCCTAACTGATTTGCAGTATCATAGCAAAAATCCTTAAAACAAATATTATTTGTTTTATCTAATGTCGGCTCAATCATTGTAAATGGTTTATCAATTACATTCCTTATAATTTCAGGCAAACCTCTTACTTTAGTGCAATTATTAACCTTGTATGCCGTTGATTGCACAGAAGGAATAAATATTTTGTCACACCCCTTTGATAATAGATTTACAACGTGTCCCACAAAAACTTTTATAGGCAAGCAAGTATCCGAAACAACATACTTTGAACCCTCATTAATTATTTTCGATATGGTTTTATATGATAATACAATATCGAAACCAAGCCCTTTGAAATAACCATAATAAAAAGGGTAATTATAATAATATGAAATGGCTCGAGGTATGCCAATTATTTTTGAATTATCGTCTATTTTATCTTGAAATTTCATCACTTCTTGCTTTTAGAGAACCTTTATTTCAACTCAATAGTTCTTTTGTTGAGTTACTTTTTTGTAACCCTCAAAACTATTGTAACAGAAACAAATTAACTAGCACATATTTATAAAAATTTTTGTTGAATTCTTAAATTTATGTAAAACAAGATACCTAAAATAACTATATTTCAAGGACTTAATTAGCATTCAACAGTTGAACTAATAAGTTGAAATTAAAACAGTTCAAAA
>OMVC01000160.1 GCA_900314375.1 uncultured bacterium | reverse complement strand
TTAGAAGCAATTTCATCGGGCACAGCAGAAGTTATCTGCATTACTCCTTTACCGTTACCGATAAATACACCTGTTTTAGGATTATCATCCGTTTCTCTAAATTGAGATTCTTGAGCAATGATTGAAGCAACAAATATCGGAAAATAATCGAGAAATGTCGAATCTAAAAGATGTTGCGCCGCTTGGCGTACTCTTTCATCTGAACTTTTTGTATATTCTTTAATTAGGTCCGTAGGGTTATTTAATTTTGCGTATTTCATGATGCGGTCAACAATGCGCTTTCTATCGTCTGTTGTTCGACATAATTTGGGGTCGTTCATCATTTGTGCAATGAGTCTGCGGTTTTCTTTTTCAAGGTACTCTGCAGATCTTTTTGCAGGTTTAGGATATTTTGATTTTGGTGCGCTTTGAACAGATGTGCTATCTAAAATTATTTGTTCTAACTTCTTTGCATCAGCAGATCCAAATAGGGTTATGTCCATACTTTTTATTTCAGCATCAAATTTGGCTTTAAATTCTTTTGCTTCATTCGCCGGTTTTGTAGCTGCAATTTTGTCACGAATAATGTTTAAATAGCTCTCTCTTGTACTTCCAAAACTCCCGATTTCGTTGCATATATCTTGTACCATGCTGATATTATATTCGCTTTTGTACATTTTCATAACTTTTGCCATTTTGGCAGGCGGTATCGATTTAAGATAGTCTGATAAAGAAGATGATGTACCCAAACCGTCCAAAGCTTTACGAATGCCGTCTACAATTGTTGCATCACTAATGTTTGA
Source organism: uncultured bacterium (assembly GCA_900314375.1). Taxonomy (GTDB): domain Bacteria; phylum Cyanobacteriota; class Vampirovibrionia; order Gastranaerophilales; family Gastranaerophilaceae; genus Zag111. The sequence continues at coordinate 5,331 of OMVC01000160.1, read as the reverse complement.
GATAAATTCTTGAACAGCTTTCGTGCTTATCTTTCCGTTTAAATTTTTGTCTTTTAAATACTTCGTAATTTCTTCGGTAGTCAAAATACTGTCTTCCCCTGCAGCTTTTGATAAATCGTGGTACAAAAAATTCAGGGCATAACCGTCAATTTGGTTTTGACCTCCGCCTGCATTGTGTTTACTGTATGCGTCAAACAGCAGGTTCAGTTCTTTGCTTTGTCCTGCTACATCCGAGCGTGCAACGCTTGATGCTCTAAGCACTGTACCTTTTATTACTCTACCGTTTTTACTTGATAAAAATATATTGTCTCCTGGCATATTTTTATTAACGGCATAAATTAAAAAAACTTTAATTAATTGAATTAATTGTGTTTCCGGTGTCTTTGTTAAACATATATAAATCAGAGGTTTTAATGCTTATATCTAAGTTTTTCCCGATATTATACTCAGAAGGTAATACCGCACTACATTTGTGCTCTCCAATATTAAAATATGCTATTTTTTCAGCTCCGAGCATTTCAGATATATCAACATTAACCGCTAATTTAATATCGCCGTCTTTTGAATTCATTTTTTCCGGTCTTATACCGTATAAAATGTTTTCATCTAATCCTAATTCTTTACCTTCAATAAAATTCATTTGAGGGGAGCCTATAAAACCTGCGACAAAAGTATTAGACGGGTGATAATATATTTGTGAAGGGCTATCTGCTTGTTGAATATCTCCGTTATTTAAAACGACAACCCTGTCTCCCATCGTCAAAGCTTCTGTCTGGTCGTGGGTTACATAAATAAATGTTGTTTGAAGCTTTTCGTGTAATTTCTTTATCTCAGAACGCATTTGAACACGTAATTTTGCATCCAAATTTGATAGCGGTTCATCCATAAGAAAAACTTTTGGATTTCTTACAATAGCTCGTCCTAATGCAACTCTTTGCCTTTGCCCGCCTGAAAGTTGTTTTGGCTTTCTGTCCAAATATTCTGTCAGATTTAAAATTTCTGCAGCTTCTTTAACTTTTTGTTCAATTACATCTTTTGGAACTTTGCGCATTTTTAGACCGAAAGCAATATTTTCTCTAACCGTCATATGAGGGTATAGCGCATAACTTTGAAATACAAAAGCAATATCCCTGTCTTTTGGAGCTATATCATTTACTTTTTTATCGCCGATAAAAATTTCACCTTCCGTTATGTCTTCTAAGCCTGCAATCATTCGCAGCAGCGTTGATTTTCCGCATCCTGAAGAACCGACTAATACGACAAATTCTTTATCTTTTATCTCCAGATTAACGTTATTTATAACAGTTTTATTATTATCATAAGTTTTTCTGATATTTTTTAAAATAACATTACTCATTGTCATCACTTTCTGTCGGAATGACTATACTATATATGCAACCCTGCATAACATCAGAATTAATGCTTATACTTCCGCCAAAACGTTTTATAAAAATGCTTGCAGCTCCCAATTTGAAACTTCTTAACAAATTCTTCTTTGACGAATTTTCAAGATGTGCGTAAGGATCACATAAATATTTCATTTCTTCCTGTGCAATTCCTGAACCGGTATCTTTTATTGTAAGTAATAAATAGCTTTTATTTTCATCCAAATTAAAAGCCATTTTGGCTTCGTCATCCGGATAGCAAAGCCTTAATAGTATACTTCCTGTTTCTGTCATATTTGCCGAAACATCAATAATATCAGTTAATGCTTTTTTGAAAGCTTTTATATCCAATGTTACATTTCTCTTTTCCAAATCATCATATTCAAAATTCAGGACAACTTGAGAAGAAACAGCAGTTTCAAACGGTTTTAAAACTTCTTTTATAGACGATATGATATCAAAAGTCTTTATTTCGTTTGAATATAAAGAAGATTCAGCATAAGAAAATTCTAAAAACTTATCAATAAAATGTTGCAAATCCAAGGCATTAGAATTGATAATTTTGATATATTTTTCTTGTTTCTGTGTCAAATCTCCACCAATACCATCAAGTAAACCTTGCGAAAAACCTGCAATAGAAGATAATGGCGAGAGAAAATCATTATTTAATTTTGAGAGCATTACATTTTTTTCGCCATTGAAACGTGAAATTGCATCTTTTTTATAATTTTCATTTGTTAAACGAGTTATATCTCTGACAGATACACAAAAACTTCTTTTAACTTTTGAGGCATTTAGCTCTAAATAAATATTTTTACCGTCTACGACAGATTCTACCAGTACCGGCTTTTTAAATTTAACGGAATCTTTAACTAATCGCATACCGTTTGGTAAAATATCATTTAATACGGTATTTTCTGTGATATTAAAATAATCCAATGCTCTTTTGTTAGCTTCCGTAATATACCCGTCAGAACCGACAAACATAACAACATCAGGGAAATTTTTAATTACAGATGTGGAATCAAAGAGCCATTTTATTTTTTTTACCAACTTATTAAAATTCATAATTTGCATTCAAATCCTATATAATATATAATATATGATAACATGAAAAATTATGTAATGTAAATTTTTGTAATTTTTTAGAATAAAAAGTAGCAAAAAATATCTTGCACGGGGTTTATAACTAAAGACGTGGAAAATTTCTGAAAAGAAAGCAGGTGATACTATGAGAGAAATTGACAATAACATAACTACCAATGTGAATTTCAAAGGCGGAATCCAACCTAAATCTCAACCGAATGACGAGCAAAGCACACAACAACAAGCCGCTCAAAATGAAGGAAAAGAGATTAAGGATTTATCTAACATGCCTGCTGCTTCTTTGGGCAAATCACAAGTTTCTGTTGACAATATCAACAGCGACATAGCCGAATTTGAAAAAAATCCCGAATTAACTCAAAAATTAAACGATATTATTGATGAATATTCAAAAACCCATACCCAAGAACAAACCTTAAAATTTATGGATGCAACAATCCAAGAATTTTATTCAAAGAAATAATAATTAGTCATTGGCTGTTGTTAAGAAGTTTACAAGTCCCTGTAATCCTAATTTATAACTATCTATTTTAAACCCGCAAATTTGCCCGACGCAAACATCCGCAAACATTGATTCATGGCGGAATTCTTCTCTGCGATAAATATTTGATATATGTACTTCCACAGTCGGAATTTTGACAGCAAGCAAAGCATCGCGAATAGCAAGACTCGTGTGGGTATAAGCTCCGGCATTTATTACTATTCCGTCAAAGTTTCCAAGAGCGTATTGAATTTTTTCAACAATTTCGCCTTCAAAATTACTTTGAAAAATTTCGATATTAACACCTAATTCAAAAGAATATTCATGCAATTCCATCTCAATATCTTTGTACGATTTTGAACCGTACTGTTCGGGTTCTCTAACGCCAAGCATATTGATATTGGGACCATTAAGTATAAGAATATTTAAGTCTTTAGCCATGCTTTTATTGTATCACGACAAATGAGTTTTGTAAACTTTTGTTAAAATTGTGAATATAAATGTTACAAATTTGACATGTTGGGTTATCATGCATGTACAAACTATCCCAAAATCTCCTCCCAAGATTATTGTTCAAGTCGCAAAAAGTTGTGACTTTTTTTTTAGCCCGAGCAAAGGCAGGCACAAAGTGCCAGACCGAAAATTATGGAAGAATGAATATCCTTCCTAATTTGAGGCGTTGCCGTTTATTGCGAGGGCGTAAATAAATTCGAATAGGTAAAATTACTTGGCGAGCAGGGTACGAAACATAATATGTCCGCCGTTGCGACCGACACAGAGTGCAGGGAGCGGAGCAATCTTTGATTGCACAGGCGGATTTAGCCTGTGCTCAAGGCAGGCACGCAATTTACACTACGGTGTTAATTGCGAAGATATTTCAGCCACAATTCTTGAAATATCAGAACCGCCTATTGCTACTTCTAAAATCAACGGTGCCGCAATCAGTAATGTTTCGCTATATGACATTGTATCAACATCTACAACATCAAATTCAATATAATCTTCACCAACATATTTGAGCTTTCCGTATTCCCCGTTCATAGCCCATTTCAAAAATACATATTGGTTTTCAAAAGCCTTTAATTTATTTATTAATCTCATTATCTACCTAATACCCTTACAACAAATATACTAATGATTAATTTTATTTAGTCAATTAATCGTTAAACCATAAAAGTTTTAACCGAACCGTCTTGATGGTACAAACTTCCGCCACAAATGATTTCGACGACCTTTAAAACAACATCTCTTGGAGCATCGGTTTGATTGAGCGCAAATTCTTGTCCTGTATGTTTAATTTTAAATATACATTTTTGCGTTCCGTCAGGTGGAATATATAAAGATGCGACTTCATTTTCCAACAATTTCACCATTTCTTCATCGCGATCTTTTACTCCTTGAATAATTTCATTATAGTTACCCCGCAAAGCAATAATTCTATTAGACGGCATGTGTCGTGAGTCCTCGCGATACAGAGCTTGCGGTTGGAAATTGCATCTTGTCGTAAAACTTATTGTATGCCATAGAATATTCATTACCGTAACAGACTTTAGCGCATCGGTTTCTACATATATATTTTGGGTGGTAACTCCGCGAGCTTGAAAGGCTTGAGTCATATTATCCGCAACAATATTCAAACAGTCAATCATACGCGAAAAAACTTCACTTGTATTAACTGTTGCGTGCTGATAATCAAGAAACTGTTTATACATGTGCGAAGACAATAAATCCACACGCTCTTGTATAACAATATCCTTTTTTGTAGCCGTTTCGGAATTATCAAAACTTTCAAAACTATTAATCAAATTTTTCACCCTTATATTTAAGAATAAACATAGTCTTATGTAAATTATTATATATACTTTTTTAACAAAAATGAATACTTATTAAAGGTTATTTACAAATATTATTATTTGAACATAAAATATAAAAAAAGAACACTTTGGTTTAGAATTTTGAACGAAAATGTGGGGATATTGGGCGCAAAGATTATTTCCTTACCAAAGTCCCCCTTATGTTTTCGAGAATGTAGGGTAGATTTCATTCTACCGTATTTTGGTTGACTAAAGTCAACCCTACACAACTTTATAAAAATAAACCATCAAATTTTATGAACCGCACCAACTCGATAAATACACTACGAGAGGAATTTGTCGGTGAGAAGAACTCTTCTCCGTGTCAATAAAATCAGACAAAACATGCAAAAAATAGAAAAATCGGAGAAGAAGGGATTTGTCTTGACCGCCTCGCATTAGACGGCTTTCACATCGGCTCATTTGTCTGGCCGACCGCCTGACCATTTCGCCGATTGTTTCAGCCTTTGCTCGGCGGTCGCCGAACCCAGAACGAGGGTTTTCATCC
>OMVC01000017.1 GCA_900314375.1 uncultured bacterium | reverse complement strand
GCGACAACTCTGCAATTTCCACAGCAATTGGTAAAAATGCGTCCGGTGGTGCTATTTATAACGTCGGCACCGTCAATGGCGGTAATATCGGTGATGTTACAGGAAACTATGCACAATCAAATGGTAACTCATACGGCGGCGCGTTTTATAATGTATCCTCAAGCTCTAATTTAGATGGGATAACCGGAGATATTAAAGATAACCATGTGAAGGCCACATATAATGGCTATGGCGGAGCTATATATAATAATGCAGGTGGTAACCTTGGTATAATTTCAGGTGCTGTTGAAAATAACTATGTTGAGTCAACTTACGCATACGGTGGCGCAATTTATAATGGTAGAACATATAGCGGAGGTTATACCTATTCCACCATTGAAGAATTAAATATTACGTCGTTAAAAAATAACTATACAAAAAGTACAACTGGCGGTAATTATGCAGACGGTGGAGCGTTATTTAATGAAGGTGTCGTAAACGGTGGCACTATTGGTGAAATATCAGGCAACTACGCTGAAGGTAGTTATGTCCATGGTGGGGCTATTTATAATAATTCAGTAAATTTTGCAATTGATGCAATAACAGGCGATATTAAAAATAATCATGCTATTTCAGGAGGTGCTCCTGTATATGGTGGCGCAATTTATAACGTCGGTGGTAATTTCGGTGTTATTACAGGTGCTATTGAAAATAATTATGCTCAAACAGGCGCTGGTACAGCCTGGGGCGGTGCGATTTATAACGTGTCTTATAATACTTATCCGTCAATTTCTACTCCCGGTGTAATAGAAGAATTAAATGCCACAACCTTAAAAAATAATTATTTAATAAATCGTGGCGGTCCGACAGAAGGCGGTGCGATTTATAATACGGCAACAGTCAATGGCGGAACTATCGGAGAAATTTCCGGTAATTATATAGACGCTAATGCAAGTAGTAGTTATGCTAATGGTGGTGCTATTTTTAATTCGTCATCTACCTTTAAACTTGATGCTATTACCGGAGATATAAAGAATAATCATGTACATGTCACTAATGGATATGGTTATGGGGGAGCTATATACAATACTAATGGGAATCTCGGTGTTATTACAGGAGCTGTTGAAAATAACTATATATTGGGAGAAAATTCCAGTAATGTCATTGCTGGTGCTATTTATAATACAGGTACAATCGAAGAACTTAATGCAACGAGCCTAAAAAATAATTACGCAGTCATAAGTAGTGGATACAGTATCGGCGGGGCTATATACAACGTCGGTACAGTCAACGGCGGCGCAATAGGTGAGATCTCTGGTAACTACGCGGAAGGTACTTCATGGGCTTTGGGCGGTGCTATATACAACAAGTCAACAGATTTTAAGCTTGATTCGATAACTGGTGATATAAAAAATAACCATGTAAAGTCAAATAGCAGTTATACATATGGCGGAGCTATATACAATGATGGCGGAAATTTTGGTATAATTACAGGCGCTATTGAAGATAACTACGCCCAAGGTGGTAGCGGTATGAGCTATGGTGGCGCTATATACAACACCGGAACAATTGAAGAATTGAATGCCACTTCTATTAAAAATAACTATTTAATATTAGGTCAATATGATGAAGATGGCAATTATGTTTCTGGCGGCGGCTGGGGATATGGTGGCGCTATATATAATACAGGTACTGTAAACGGAGGAAAAATTGGCGAAATTTCAGGCAACTATGTTAAGACTGGAAGATCTTCAAGTAGTTCCGGTACAGGAGCATTTGGTGGAGCTATATATAACACATCATCAAACTTCAAACTGGATAGCATAACCGGCGATATAAAAATAACTATGTATTTGGCAATCAAGCTAAAGGTGGCGCTATATATAATGAAAACGGTAATTTAGGGACAATTACTGGCGCTATTTTAAATAACCATGTTGAAGCTACATCTGCAGATGGAGCCGGTGGAGCTATTTATAACACCGGTACAGTCACCGGCGGAACAATAGGCGAGATTTCAGGCAACTATATTCAAGCAAGCTATGGAGGTAATGGGGGTGCTATATATAATAATTCATCAACTTTCAAGCTTGATGCAATAACAGGAGATATAAAAAATAATCACATATCTACAGAAAAAGGTTCCGCATCCGGTGGTGCTATTTCTAATTATATGGGCAATCTGGGGGTTATTACCGGGAATATAGAAAATAATTATGTAGAAACCACAACAAGCTATTATGGAAGTCAGGATTATGGCGGCGCTATATCAAATGGTGGTACAATCGAAAAAATCAATTCTTCCGTAATAAAAAATAACTATGTTTCAAATATCAGCGGTTCTGCAAATGGCGGAGCAATTAATAATAGTGGCATAATTAATGAATTTATGGTGGGTGAACTTTCAGGAAATTACGTAGATGGTGTTTATGTCAGCGGCGGTGCTATATATAACACCGGAACAGTAAACGGCGGAACAATCGGCGAGATTATCGGTAACTATGCTGAAGCTGGCAATGCCCCTGCTTATGGCGGAGCGATTTATAATGCATCCGCCACATTCAAACTTGACGCAATCACTGGAGATATTAAAAATAACCATGCGACATCGCAAAGCGCTCCAGCGCAAGGTGGCGCTATTTATAATCAAGGCGGAAATCTTGGAGTTATAACAGGAGCAATAGAAGACAACTATGCCAAAATAGCAGGGGCTACAGGGGCTTATGCAACAGGCGGAGCTATTTATAACCAAGGCGGTACAATAGAAGAACTCAATGCAACAACATTAAAAAACAACTATGTATCAGCTACACTTGGAGGCAGTATAGCTCAAGGTGGCGCAATTTTCAATTCAGGCAAAGTCAATGGCGGAACAATCGGCGAAATTTCAGGGAACTATGCGGAAGCAGCTTATGCTCCGGCTCAAGGCGGTGCGATTTATAACAATTCAGGCACATTCGAACTTGATGCCATTACGGGAGATATTAAAAATAACCACGTATCATCTTTTGTAGCCCCTGCACAAGGTGGCGCAATATATACTGAAAGTGGTCAGCTTGGAACTATATCAGGAGCGATAGTAAACAACTATGCAAAATCTGTATCTTATGATGCTGACGGTAATATTATCGGCGGTTC
>OMVC01000153.1 GCA_900314375.1 uncultured bacterium | reverse complement strand
GATTGTGATTTATACTATTTGCAAAAAGAAGAAATTAACCCCGATTTTGAAATAACAAATTTAGGAAAAACATTTAACAATTTTACTGAAACAGCAAGCGCAATAAAAAATATGGATTTAATCATTTCGACAGATAATGTTATTTTGAATTTGTCCGGTGCGTTGGGCGTAAAAACCGTAGGCTTATTTAATAAAGATACGAATTACAGATGGTTTAAGACAGATGGTGAAAATGTCGGCTGGTATAGTTCAGTTATTCCTTTACAAGTTCAAAAACAAGATGATTGGAAACCATTAATCAATCAGCAGTTGTTGTCTTTACTTTCAAATAAATTAAAAAATTAAATCAGAAGCACAGATGAATAGATGTGTATAGGCGTAGTCTGTTTCGTTTATGTTTGTTTTTACAATCGGACTGTGATAACAATAAAAACCCGAAACAAACTCATTCAACCTATCTGATTTAACGGATTGAATTATATTCAATAACAAATGAAAATAGCCGCTTGTCACGGCTTGTTTGTAAAAGGTTAGTGTAGGAGAAAATAAAGAAAAAGAAAATGGTTTCTACATGTTATATTCCCATTTTTTTTGAAAAATAACATAAAAGCGCCAAATTTTTACAAATCTTAATGTTTTTATAAAAATAGATACAAATTACATATTGAAAAAAGGATATACTTATGATATCTAAATATTATGGAAATAAAACATATTGATAATACTACTTTTGGAATAACATATTTAAAATCATCTTTGCAATATATGTCAAAGGCAAATCAAAAAAAGCTTATACCGTCTTATGGACTGGGACAAATTTACCCTGTAGATTTATTTTTCGGCTCGGATAAAAAAGGAAATTTAATCGTAGAAGTAATGAAGGAATCGCCATTTAAATACATGTATTATAATAAAATAGTATCTCAAACGCCCGAAAATTATTATTTATACAAACTTGAAGAAACCCTAAATATACTTAGTCAAGCGAGTGGAATGTGTGTAATACCAAAAGAAAAGAAAATATTCAAATTTATGGATTTGCGTACAGAAAAAGCGTTAATATTCGATATTGCAGATGAGATAAGTAATTATTTTAAAAAATATAAAAATCTGTTTTTAAATTAGTTTATTTATCGTTTTCAAAATCAGATTGGTGCTTTATTTTTTGGACACGGAGCATTTCTTTAAGGTCGTTAGTAATTTTTTCTTCTTCCTCATCAAGAGCAGAATTTTTACGTTTATTTGAATTGATAACATTAGCAACGTTCATCATAGCAAGAGAATTAAGAGTTGCTCTTAAAACGGCGCTTTGGTCCATGTATTTATTTGTTTGAATTTGGTCTTGTTCTTCTTCTTGTTTTTGTTGAGCGAAGTATTCTCCGCCTTGTCCCATTTTATCATCAGACAATTTGGCAGCAGTTCCTGAAATGTCACCGCTTTTAAAATTGAATGCACCGCCAATACCGAAATATCCGGCAGACCTGTTATCGACCATATATTTTACCTTCTGTTTTTCCTTTGATTTAATATTGGCAAACCAATATTAAAATCTCCGTGTTTATATCTCTTGCCATTATATTTTAGAATATACGACATGTTTCTAACTCATCTAAATATATTATTTTGCTATTTTGTAAACAAAAATTTACAATTCTCTTACAATTTAAACGGTTTAAAACTGCTACTATTATAGCATATAAATTTGAAAAAAACAATTAAATATGATATAATCGACCATGTGGATATTTATGAGGATAAAATTATGAAATTAAATAAGAAGGGTTTTACATTAACAGAATTGTTGATAGCTTTGGCTGTAATAGGTGTCTTAATTGCAATATTAATGCCTGTAATAATGAATATAATGCCAAACCAAAAAGTAATGATGGCAAAACGTGCAAATTATACAATAGAATCTGTTGTAAGTAATTTATTAAACGATTCTGCTTGCTATCCAAATGAAGATGATGATGGTAATGTATTGAATGATGGCTTTGGTTATGCAGATTGCGACTTGTGGGGCGGAAATGATGCCACTGAAGGTACAATTGAAATAGCAGGTGATGCAGGACAAAAATTTAAGACATTATTCAAAGATAAAATTCAATTAGATCCTGACAACATGGGTAATGTGGCTAACAATCCAATGGTATTAGCTACAAAGGATGGTATGCGTTGGTCATTTTTAACAAGTGCTGCTAATATAATAATAGCAATAGATGTAAATGGGAATGAAAGTGGCGGTGGCGCTGATATTAACAATGACGCAGTTGCAGGACTATCAGTAAATAATGTTGCCGTACCTGTAAATTGTACAAGAGATTGTGATGTTGCTGTATTTCAGGTAGATTATGATGGTGATGTAAGACCGTTAGGCACTTGGACAACAAATGCAATTAGAGCAAATACCAATATAAACAGTGATTAGTATATGCAGGTAAAGTTTTAGCCTGATATGATAATAGAAAATTGACAATACAATAAAAAGCAGTCGGATAATCGCGCTTGCGTTTTGCAAGTGAGGAAAGTCCGTGCATCCAAGAACAGGCATCCGGAGAAACTCCGGGCGGCGTGAGTCGGCGGATAGTGCCACAGAAATGAATGCTTTAGCAGGTGCTCTGTGCCGGAGTCGGTTCGCGATAGCGAAACGAGCAGGGTACGAGCATTATATGCCCGCCGTTGTGACTGAAGCGTGAGCGAAAGGAACGAAGCAATCTATGATTGCACAGGCGGGAAAATGATAAAGCTGCAGACTGCCGATGGATTGAAAAATCACAGGCGATGGTGCAACGGTGAGTTAAGAGCTTCACCAGCAAAGTCGGAAGGCTTTGGCTAGGTAAACCCATGTCGGATGCAAGGTTGAGTTCAAAGGTTTTAAGGGTTGTTCGCCTACTTTGAGAAAGAACCGCTAGAGATTAAGAGTAATCTTAATACCAGACAGATGATTATCTAAAACAGAACACGGCTTACGGACTGCTTTTTATTTTTTATAAATTCAAACTGATTTTTCTCCCCACCTTCGGCGAGGGAGAATGAACCGAAACGATTTTCCATTAAATAAAATGCCTGCCCACGCAACTTCATGTCATTACGAACATTCGAAGAATGTGTAGTAATCTCATTGATACAATTTGGCAAATTGCAAGCTGACATATTATATCAATGGGATTGCCACGCCCTATTGGGCTCGCAATGACATGTCTGCCTCATTTACCACCGAGCAATGTCATGTCTGCTCTATTTACTCCCTCACCGTTGTTGTAATACTCACTATCGTTCGTAAACAACAACTCCTCTCCCACTCAAAAACACTGTGGGCGAGGGGAAATAAAAACCGAAACAATTTTCCATTTTCCACTTTCCATTTTCAATTAATAAAATGCCTGCCCTCCTGTTTCCTTTCCCTTCTTTCCCTCCTGCCCTCTTTTTTGTATCTGCACCTCCCTCTTGCAATTAAAATTTTTCCATGATATTCTATGTTTACAGTTCCGAACTGCCGAAAAAAGCTTTTCAAATGTGTGAAGGCAAAATTAATTCGGTAAGCGGTGTTATAGCCGGAAATACTGCCTGATGAACTGCGGGTAAGTTTCACAAAAAGGAGAAAAAAATATGTCAATGACAGATCCGATAGCAGATATGCTAACAAGAATCAGAAACGGTGCTATGGCTTCTCATGATTCAGTAGTTGTTCCTGCTTCAAAATTGAAAGTAGAACTTGCAAGAGTTTTCAAAGAAGAAGGTTATATTGCTGATTATGAAGTAAAAGAAGAAGGCAAATTCAAAGTGATTGTTATTTCTTTGAAATATGATTCAAACAACAAACCTGTTATCACAAAATTAGTAAGAGTTTCAAAACCGGGTTTAAAAACATACTCAAAAGCTAAAAACTTACAAAAAGTTTTAGGCGGTTTGGGTGTTGCTGTTGTATCAACAAGCAAAGGCTTAATGACAGACAGAAAAGCAAGAAAAGAAAACATCGGCGGCGAAGTTCTTTGCTATGTATATTAATAGTGTTGAACAGTTGAAAAGTTAAAGGGTTGAAATGTTTATTTCAATTTTTATTAAATTTAATAAAAAGTGCGTAGCACCATAATAACGGTTCAACAATTCAACCCAAAACGACATAATTGGTAGAAAAGTCGTTTAGTAATGTGTAAATATACCAAAAGGAGAAAATAAAAATGTCAAGAATAGGTAAAAAACCGATAGAAGTACCTCAAGGTGTTGAGGTTAAAGTAGAAGGACAAACAGTTACCGCAAAAGGACCTTTGGGAACTGAAACAGTTACGGTTCGTCCTGAAATCGCCGTAAAATTAGATAATGGCGTATTAACGTTAGAAAAAGTAGGCACTTCACGTGAAACCGATGCATTATACGGTTTGTCAAGAACATTGGTTGCTAATGCAGTTACAGGTGTTAAAGACGGTTTCGTAAAGAAACTTGAAATTAACGGTGTAGGTTACAGAGCACAAATGCAAGGCAAAACATTAAATATGGCATTAGGATATTCACACCCTGTAAATATTGAACCGCCGGAAGGCATTACAATTACAGTTGAAAATAACACAAATATTACTGTAAAAGGCGCAAACAAACAAATGGTAGGCGATATTGCCGCTTTAATCAGATCAAAACGTCCGCCTGAAGTATACAAAGGAAAAGGTGTTAAATACGAAGGTGAATACATCAGACGTAAAGTTGGTAAAGCCGGTAAGAAATAAAAAGGTTTAACGGTTGAGAGGTTGAATGGTTGAAAAGTTTGTTTCAATTATTCGGACAAGTTAATAAAAAGCACGAAGTGTAGAAAACAACCATTCAACTATTAAACTATAAACCATAAAACAAATTACGTAAGTTGGGAATACTTCCCAATATAATGAAAACAAGCCCATATAAACTCTTGAAGTGGTTTTTCAAGCAGGTTTGGGTAAAATGAAAGGAAAGAAAAATGATTAAACAAAAAGCAAGAAAACCAATCGTTCAAAAACGACACAAATCAATCAGAGTAAAATTAGCAGGAACTTCTGAATTCCCTAGATTGGCTGTTTACAGAAGTACAAAACATATTTACGCACAATTAATAGATGATGATAACCATGTAACAATTGCATCAGCATCATCAAATGATAAAGACTTAAGAGAAAAAGTTCAACACGGCGGAAATATAGAAGCTGCAAAAGTTGTCGGTGAAGCAATAGCACAAAAAGCTAAAAAAGCCGGAATTGAATGTGTAGTATTTGATCGTGGCGGATTTTTATATCACGGCAGAGTTGCAGCATTGGCTGATGCGGCAAGAGAAGCCGGTCTAATGTTCTAGACGCTTGAGCCAGATGCTTGAGCAGGTGTAGAGTGCCGGTTAGTCAAATAAAGTAGTACACATTTAATATAAAGGAAAATAATTATGGCAAAACATTGTGAAATATGCGGAAAAGCACCGAGAAAATCTGCTGACAGATCTTTCTCTAATAAACAAAATGTTCATACTCAAGAGCCAAATTTACAATCAGTAAAAGCACTTGTAAACGGTTCTGTAAAAAGAATCAGAGTATGTACTTCTTGCATAAAAGCAGGAAAAGTTACTAAAGCAATTTAGTAAGAAAAATAATATTATTCGGCACTATTGTTTTGATACAGTAGTGCCGAATTTTTTTGCATGCTATAAAACTCAATTACATGTATTAGAAAACTTTAATAATCTTTAAACCATTTCCTCTTTTTAAATGATGTATAAAAAATACTATATTATAGAATAGAAATGTAAGAAGGAAAGAGTTGGGCAGGTTAATGGAACAAGATTTCGATTTCTCCTCATACAGCAATATAAAACGTTTATCGGAAGATGAACTCAATGCTTTGTGGGAAAAATATCTTGTAAATAAAGACAAAGAAACACGTGACAAACTAATCGTTCAATATATTTATCTTGTTCGCTATGTAGTCGGTCGTGTAAAAGTATCTTTGCCTGAATCAATTTCTATAGAAGACATTGCTGGTTATGGAGTTGAAGGTTTAATCAATGCGGTTGAGCGTTTTTCTCCGCATAAAAATTCCAGATTTGAAACTTATGCATTGATAAGAATTCGCGGCGGAATATTGGATAAAATCCGTTCACAAGACTTTTTACCAAGAAGTGTAAGAAGAAAAATTAAAGAAATAAAACAAGCAATAGAAGAATTAAAGCAAGAATACGGCAGGATGCCTACAACTGCGGAAGTTGCAGAATATATGGACATGGAACCTGCCAAAATAACACAATTATTATCAGAAGATATAACTATCACTTCTATATATGAACGACGCGGAACTTCGGATGACAGCATGGAAATTATAGACACAATAGAAGATTCGCAAAAACTAAATCCTCATGAAATGGCAGAGGAACAAGATGTAAAAACAGATTTGCAGAGGGCACTAATGAGATTACCGGAAAGAGAACGCGTTTTAATGGTATTGTATTATCAAGAAAACATGACAATGAAGGAAATTGGCGAAACTTTAAACATGTCAGAATCAAGAATTTGCCAATTGCATGCACAAGCCTTAATGAAACTGAAAAATATCCTCAACGAAGCACGAGCAAACAGACTTCAACAGTCTATTATCTAATTTTATTTTTAAAATCTATTGTTGTGCAAGTTTTTCACGAACTTCTGTTTCAACTTTTGCTAAAATATCAGGGTTTTGCTCTAAATATTCTTTAGCTTTTTCGCGTCCTTGTCCGAGTTTTTCTTCGTTATAGCTAAACCAAGCACCTGCTTTGTTTACAATATTCAAATTAACTGCAACATCAAGAATATTTCCTATTTTAGAAATACCTTTACCAAAAATAATATCAAATTCTGCAGTTCTAAACGGAGGCGCAACTTTATTTTTCAGAACTCTCACTCTTGCGTGAATACCGATTTCGCCGTCATCCCCTTTAAGTGTTTCGGTTTTACGGATTTCCATACGAACTGATGCATAGTATTTTAATGCATTACCACCTGTTGTTGTTTCAGGATTTCCGTACATAACACCGATTTTCATACGAAGTTGATTGATGAAAATAACTGTTGTACTTGTTTTTCCGATAATACCTGTCAATTTTCTTAAAGCTTTTGACATCAAACGAGCTTGCAGGCCCATTTGCTGGTCTTCCATAGAACCTTCAATTTCTGCTTTTGGAACTAATGCTGCAACAGAGTCAACAACAACAATATCCACAGCGCCTGAACGAACAAGTTCTTCTGTGATATCCAAAGCCTGTTCGCCTGTATCAGGTTGCGAAATAAGTAAATTATCAACATCAACACCTAAATTTCTTGCATATTCAGGGTCAAGAGCATGCTCTGCATCAACATAAGCTGCAATACCGCCTCTTTTCTGACATTCTGCAACAATATGTTGAGCTAATGTAGTTTTACCGGAACTTTCAGGCCCGTATACTTCTATAATACGTCCGCGCGGAACTCCGCCTATACCTAACGCAACATCTAAAGATAAAGCTCCTGTCGGAATTGCATCAACACTTACGGTTGCTTTATCGCCAAGTTTCATAATAGAACCTTTACCAAAATCTTTTTCAATTTTTTCTATGGCAAGTTTTAAAGCTTTATTTCTTTCTTCTGATATATTTGCTGTTTGAACTTCTTTTGTAGCCATTTTTATTTCCTCATGTTGTGACAAATTAAAAATCTAATTTGTATTTTGTATAATGCCTGTAAAAACTCTCCATTTTCAATTTTCAACTTTCAATTAAAAATGGATTTATACAGTATAAAATTTGCCGGATTTTTACAATTATTCCCAAATATAGATTTCTTTTTTCTTATAAAAACCTAAACCAACCGGTCTGTAGCTGTTTAATTCGTTTTTCAATTGATAAACTTCTTTATTAAGGTCAACAATTTTTTGTTTTAAAGTTTCGTTATCAGTTTTGCAGCGAATTAATTCTACAACAACGTCATCCATTCCTTCAAGTTTTTCATCAATAACTTTAGAAATTTTTGCACTTAATTTGTCTTCCAGCTCTTGAAGCGAAGTTAAAATACTTCTGATAGCAGGTGAAACCGGAGACTTACGTTCTGTTGTCGCAAGAGTAGCAGGAACTTTTGATATGGGATTAGTCATACCGCCATTCATTTTTTCTTGTATTTTTCTTAAATTTTTTACTTCATCATAAGAAAAATAAGTATACCCTTTTTCGTTCTTCCTTGGTCTGATAGCCGCTTTTTTGCATAATTCGACAATTTCTTTATTATCTGTTTTTAAAATATTTCTTACTTCTTGCGGTGTTAAAGTTCTCTCTTTTAATTCAGTTTGTGCCATTTTGTATATATCCCTTAAAAAAACTTTCCCAATAATATAATACTATTATATTTTTTATAAATAAACAAATTTTTTACATTCATTCATGAAGAAATGTTACGAAACAATTTTTTATATTCTTTGTTCAATATAATAAAGCTTTTCTGTGTATAATTTAACATGCCATCTTTAGTATATGCACGACTCATCTTATATTTTTTTAAGAATAGAGTAATAAAACATGCGAAATAATTACCATGGTTTTATAAGAAATTTTATAGCTTTGCCTTCAATATGTTGTTGCATTGCGTATTCAACTTTTTCTAAGGGCAAGGTATCTGTAATAAGTTTTTCAACTTCTACATCTCCTGAAGATATCAATTCCAGCGCTTTTCTGAAATATTCCGGAGTGTGATGAAAAACGCTCATCATTTTGATATCGCCGTAGTGCATTTTTGTAGTATCAAAGCAAACTTTTGAGCCGGATTTGCAGCCGCCAAAGAAGTGTACTGTCCCGCCTTTGCGAACGCAAGCAAAAATTTGCTCCCAAATTTCCGGCAATCCGACACATTCTATTGCGACATCTAACCCTTTGCCTTCATCAGAAAAATCTCTAAATATCTTTTCAGGATTTGGGTATTTTTTCAAATCAATTATTTCATCTGCGTGGGCAAAATCTTCTGCCATTTTTAATTTCATTGGATTTCTGCCGGCAACAATTACTCTTGCGCCCATAAGTTTTGCAACCCTTGCAAACATCAAACCAATCGGGCCTATTCCAATAATTCCGACACTTTGTCCTGCTTTGATATCTGTTCTGAATGCGCCGTGAACAACATTTGCTAAAGGTTCGCAAAATGCGGCTTTATCAAAACTCAAATGTTCAGGTATAATGAGCATATTTTTTTTGACAATGCGCGCAGGTACTGTTATATACTGTGCATAAGCACCATTCAATAAATCCAGATTTTCGCACAAATTGTATTCTTGATGTCTGCAATAAAAACATTTTCCGCAAGGAGCAGAATTTGCGGCAACAACTCTGTCACCGACTTTGAAACCTTCAACACCTTTACCTAATTTGTCTATAATACCTGCGAATTCGTGTCCGAATCCTGAAGGGGTTTCTTTTATTAAAACCGGATGACCCCGCCTATAGGTTTTTACATCCGTTCCGCAAGTTAGAGCTGACATAATTTTTACGACAACTTCCCCTTCTGTTGGCGGCTTTATAGGTACATCTTCGTATTTTATAACTTTTGGTTCGTAAAATTGGATAGATTTCATAGACAGATTATAACCCAAAAATTATCGCAGATACAAATAAAAAATAACGGTACATAGATTTTGTACCGTTATTTATACAAGTTTTATGAATTTAATTTCTTTTATTGAAAAAATTTACAACAACAGTTTTTTCTTTATCGTAAACAACAGTTGTATTAACTGTATTATCAGCATTAAATAAATCTCTGCATACGTGGCTTAATTCAGGGTTTTGAGTATTATTTACCCATACGGTTTTTAGTGTTTGTTTTCCGTTATTATCATATTCTTCAACGATATGGCTTGTTCCTTGACCTGCTGAATCTTGTTCAATCTGTTCGGTGTATCTAATTCCTTTTTGCTGTAAGTTTTTAATATAGTCTTCTACTTTTGTTTCAAAGGTTAAACCGTCATGACTGATGGTTGATTGCGGAATTTCGTCGTTATAATAGTGATGTGCGTGGTGTTCTATTTTTCCGTCAGGAGTTTTTGCATCACGATACAAAATTCTGTCCCCTTTATAGACAAGGTCTTCAGTCCCTAAAGGTTTTTCTTTACCGTCTATAAGATTCCAAGCAGATGATTTTATCATTTTGTTACCTGCATCAAGTTCAACAACGTCAATATAGCCATCTCCTTTTTCTATTCTAAAATCTTTACCTTCAACTTTGCCTGTGTTTTTTAAACGCATAATGTATTCATTTGATGTTTCAGGCATTGTTTGATAGATAAATGGAGTCGAATAAGCTTTAATAGCGTTTGCTGCTTCCAAACTTGCGATTTGGGTTTGTTGTATTGGCGCAACCGGTTGTACTGATGGTATTGGTACCGGATTTTGGATTGGTTGAACCGGTGCTATTTGAGGTTGCATCATCATAGCTTGATTGTTGTTATATACGGGTCTTTGCGGTATATAATTCGGATAAACGGTATTTAACATGTAACACACTCCTTTTACATATGTTATAAAACAATTTTTTTTTTAAATTTGCTAATTTTGTTACAAATCTACAAAATTTTAATATATGCTTTTAGGATTTTATTATCCAAAGTGTCGTTTATTGCTTTTTGCAAATTTTCCAGAGGATAAACGGTTGATAAGCCTTTTACTTTTACATCTTTATTTTTTAACAATTCTAAAGAATCTTTTAAATCCGCAGGTGATGGTGAATAACTGCCTAAAACAGTTAATTCGCGATAGTAAATTTCGTTATTGGCGTATCCGAAATTTTGCGCTGTAGAAGAAAATACCAAAATTTTTCCGCCGTCGCGAACGTATTTTAATGCTGTCGGTATCGCTTTATCAGAGCCTGAAGTCATAAATACACCGTCTGCTTTTATGCTTTCACACATTTCGGAAACATTAAAGGCTTCTATACCTAAACTTTTTAACAATTCGACTCTTGAAGATATTAAATCACAACCTATAACATTCATTCCAAAAGCTTTTAATGCTTGCGCCATAAGTATTCCGATTGAACCTAAACCGATTACCAATGCGGTCGAATTTTTATTCAGTTGTGCACGTTTTACCGCCCTTATACAACACCCTAAAGGTTCATAAAAAGCTGCTTCATCATTTGCTAAATTATCAGGTTTTAAATATGCAACATTTTTTAAATGTTCATTAGAAACAAAAACAAGCTCACTAAACCCTCCCGGTTTAATATTTGTTTCTTTAAAATGACGGCACATTGAAACATTTCCGTTTTTGCAATATTCACATTTTCCGCAAGGAATGTGATGAGAAGTTATTATTACATCTCCGTTTTTAAATGAGGTTTCGGAATCAATATCAACTATTTGGGCGACAATTTCATGCCCTAAAACCGTTCCGTCTTTTACCAGATGTTGTCTTAATTTGACAATATCCGAACCGCATAAACCGCACCCTAAAACTTTTACCAAAGCTCCTTTGCGATTATTTAAAGCTTCATTTTCTCTTTCTGCGGTTATTATTGTATTATTTTTTAATTCTGCAACTCTCATTTTTTCCTCCAATCTATTTTATCACAAATTTTTGTGGTATTTTTTATAATATGATTTCTTTAATTACAAATCCGATTGTAATAGCTGTTATTTTATTATGTATACTATGTTTATGCAGAATAAATGTTTTGCTGGCATTGATTATTTCAGCGGTTGCCGGCGGAATGGCAGGACATATAGGATTATCCGAAGTGATGGATATTTTTATTCATGGTATGGGTGATAATTCAGAAACCGCATTAAGTTATATTTTGCTTGGTGCTTTCGCAGCTTCAATGACTCATACGGGGTTAGCACCGATTTTGGCAACAAAAATTTCTAATGCTATTCAATCTAAAAAATTCTTGCTGATTTTTATTTTAACGGGAATTGCAATACTTTCACAAAACTTGATACCTGTCCATATAGCGTTTATACCTATTTTAATTCCTCCGTTATTAACAATTATGAATAAATTAAAAATCGACAGACGTTCTGTTGCTTGTGCGTTGGCTTTTGGTTTAAAAGCTCCGTATATTGTTATTCCTGCAGGATTTGGATTGATTTTTCAAGGCTTGATTGCTGATAATATGTTACAAAACGGGGTTGAAATTGCCAAAAATCAAATTTGGAAGTCCGTTTGGGTTTTAGGTTTAGGCATGTTTATAGGTTTTTTGGTTGCTGTATTTATATCGTACGTTAAACCTCGTGAATATAAAGATGTAGAAGTTGAAACAAAACAAATTACCGATTTAAAACTTAATAAAAACCATTACATAACCTTATGTGCTGCAATACTTACTCTTGTTGTTCAATTGTGGACGGGTTCTTTGCCTTTAGGTGCATTAGTCGGGTTATCTGTTATTTTTGGGTTTAAAGCAATAGATCATGACAAAATGGATAAACTTATTAATGAAGGTGTCGGATTAATGGGTTATGTTGCTTTTGTTATGCTTGTTGCAGCAGGCTTTGCCGCGGTTATGAAATCAACGGGCGCAATAGATGCTTTAGTAAATTCTGTTACACCTATTATGATGTCAAGCAAGGTTTTAGCAACGCTTTTGATGCTAGTTATAGGTTTGTTTATCACGATAGGTATAGGTACTTCTTTTGGTACAATTCCGATTTTGGCGGTTTTATATGTTCCGATTTTTATAAAATTGGGATTTAGTATTCCATCTATGATAATCGTATTGTCTGCTGCTGCGGCATTAGGAGATGCAGGTTCCCCTGCATCTGATACGACTCTCGGGCCTACTGCAGGTTTAAATGCTGACGGTCAGCATAATCATATTTGGGATACATGTGTTCCGACATTTTTACACTACAATATTGCTCTGATTATTACCGCATTAGTTGGTGTTTTGGTTTTTAATTAAGAATCTTATTGACTAAAATTTATTAGGGCGTTACTATTCATGTGATTATGGATTGTAAAAAAGTATCTTATAAATTACCCTTTAAAGGTTTTAATATATACAATACAACCGCTTATGTTCAAGATCATACCTTGATAAATCGCGGAATAACAACATTAGGCGGAAGCACAGCCCCTCAATGTATAATGTCTAACAATAAATACGAAGCTCAAGAACGTGCATTGATGGGCGGAATATATTTTGTTGCATCATATTTAACCCCGATACTTTTAATTCCTTTATATAACAAGCATTTTTTAAAGAATAAAGGGATTACAAAATCATTAGAAGGGGTTGCAAAACGTATTATTGAAGTGCCAAAAGAATATTTAACCCCAAATGCAGATTTGAAAAAAGGGTTGTCGGAAACAGCGCAAATTTTTGATAAAAAAAACAATACAACAGAAACACAGCAAGCATTTGAGGAAATATTCAATCGTTATAATGATTCAGATAAACTAAAAAAAGATTTATTATCGGTACACGAAAAAGTTTTGATGACTGATTTTATCACAACAGGAGCCATGTGGTCTGCCATTCCTTGGATTGCGACGGAATTTACAGAACACAGAACCAAAAGAACGGATTTTTCTGCAGGGTTTAAGCTAAAAGATAATCCCAAAAAGTCAAAAGAAGAATTACAAAAGACCAAAAATAAAAAACTCTTGTGGAATATCGCTTTTTCGGTGATTCCGGGGATATTGTTTGCAAAAACTGTAACAAAAGGTTTGAATACAAAAATTACCCCTAAAACAAATGTTATCCTGAAAAAAATAGCCAAAAACCCTCATAACTTTGATTATGCATCAGGAACAAACATGTCAAAAACAATTTATGCGGCGATTTGGATATTATCAAGTTTCCCTGCCAAATTGATATCTTCACGTGATATGAATGAACGTAAAGATAGAGCTCTAAGAGATATTGGGTTATTCACAATGTTTTTTGGCGGAGATTTTTTAATAAACAATATTTTAGGAAGAACGGCTGATAGATTTTTAGGTACAAAAATAATGAATAAACCAAATAAAGACTTAAATTTTTTGCAAAAATTCGGGCTGAGTATGAAAAATTTCCGCAAACTTGAAAATTCCAACGAATTATCGCCTGAAATCTTGAAAAAGACAAAATCTGTCGGTGCAAGCTTGTATTGGGTTTCATTATTGACAAATACTTTGTTAATAGGATTTGGTCTGCCAAGAGTATTAAACAAATTTTTACGGCATAACATAAATAAAGAACAAAATAAAAATAACAACCTTTCAAACTCATTCCTTTCTAAAAAGGTTTCATTTGAAAAATTTTGTAAATAGCATGCCCTCCTGTTTTCTACGCATCTACGCCTCTAAACCTCTAACCTTCTATCTTCCCTCACCGTTGTTGTAATACTCACTATCGTTCGTAAACAACAACTCCTCTCCCACTCAAAAATGCTGTGGGCGAGGGGAAATGAAAAAAACGAAACAATTTTCCATTTTCAACTTTCAATTTTTAATTAAATAAATTGCTTGCACTACACAACTTCATGTCATTACGAACATTCGAAGAATGTGTAGTAATTTTCCTAATTGGGCAAATTACAAGTTGACATATTATATTAATGGGATTGCCACGCTCACTAACGTTCGCTCGCAATGACATGTTTACCGCGTTTACCCCAGAGCAATGACATGATTGCTCAATAAAACCCTCTCCCGTAAAATCAGGTTTTCGTTTTCCAAACTCAAACCGATTTTTCTCCCTCTCCCAAGGTGCGAGGGGGAATAAAAAAACGAAACAATTTTCCATTTTCAACTTTCAATTTTCCATTAAATAAAACGCCTGCCATCCTGCCTTCTTGTCCTCCTGCCCTCTTACTTTCAGCGCTTCTGTTATCGTCTTTAATTAATACAAACAATACTTGAACACTATACTCTATTTTGCAAATACTGTTCTGTTTCTGCCTGTGTTTTTTGCTTCATATAAAGCTTCATCAGCTTTTGATATAAAATCTTCCGTATTTTTTATTTCCGGAAAATATTCGCAAGCTCCGATACTTACGGTTACATGAACCTCTTTATTGTTATAAATTAAATTTAATGTTTCGACTGTTTTTCTAAATCTTTCTAAAGGTATAATTGCTTGTTCTATATTTGTTTCCGTTAAAATTACGCAAAATTCTTCTCCGCCTGTTCGATAGACGGTATCTGTTTTGCGGAAAGTTTGCAGTGCAGCTTTTGAAACCTCTTTTAATACATAATCGCCGCATTGATGTCCGTATGTGTCATTTACATTTTTAAAGAAATCTATATCAAACATTACAAGAGTTAGAGGATTTTTATATCGTTGCGCCCTCAAAAATTCTTTATTAAAATCAGTATCAAAATTGCGTCTGTTAGGAAGTTTGGTTAATTCATCAGTCATTGATAAATATTTTGTCCTTGAATACATGAAGTTAATTTGCTTTATTACTTCGAGTTTGTTTTCTTCAGGAACATCAAATGTCCTTATTATATGTTCAATATTTTGTTGAATATTATCCAACAAATCATCAGGGATATCAAACGAATTATCCTGTATATTTTCAACCATAAAGCTCCTCGTATAATATTTTGCAAGATGTTTTTCTATCTGCTAACAAATGTATATTCGGCATAAATCTATAAAAACTTTAATAATTTAAGATTTTGTTACAAATTAATATACAAGCATAAATGATTTTAACATTCTGCCCGCACC